>CAZFNT010000303.1:0-5582 GCA_964520315.1 uncultured Gemmatimonadota bacterium | reverse complement strand
GAGCCGCCGACCCGCCGCGACCTTCGGCCCGCTCACCAAGAGTATCCCCTGCTCGCCCAAAGCGATCTCGGAGTTGAGATCGTAACCGTGCTCGGCGCGGATGAACCCACCTGCGAAGCGCAAGTACCGTCCCGCCGCAAACGACTCCCCCTCGCCTCGGCCAAGCGGCCGATCGAAGAGACGCGGAATGTCGCCATAGCGCACGGCCGCATACCGCCCCACCACCAGATCGGGCCACAGCCCCGGCGGCGGCTCTACCTCTTCGAAGAGGGGAGTGTCGCCATCTACGAAGCGGATCGATTCGAGGGCCGCGGCCAGCTCCGATCGCACCTGCTCCCGGTCCTCCACTTCGGCGCCGATCATGAGCCCGGTTTCGGTGCGGGCATACGCGACCGGTCGCGCCACTTCATCGAACCCCAGATCGTCGAGAATCTCATCCCAGAGTATCTGGAAGTGGTACGCACCGATATTCGTCTCGATATCGAGGGGAATCAACTCCATTCCGTGATCGGAAACCACCATCACATTGTCGATGCGCGGATCGGATCGTAGCCTACCGATGAACGCGTCGAAGGTTCGATACAGATCCGGAATCACTCCTCCGTACCGCGCGGCCGCTTCCGGGTCGGCTCCGTATGGCGCCGGCGCCAACCAGTAGTGCAGATACTCGTGCTGCATCTGGTTCCCCCAGAAGAACGAGACAGTATGGAAGTCGATCTCGGGGTAGTGGTTCAGTACATAGTCGAATGCCTGCTCCGCGGCATCGATGTCGCGCACCGCTCGGGCGAGCTTCGCATCGCGTTCCCGAAAGCGCTCCGGGGATCGGGAGGGGTCGTGAGAGAGAGCCGCCGTGCGGGTCAGCCGCAGGTCGCTCGTAACGAAAAGACGCGGCTGGAAGCGCTCGCGCAAGGTCGCCTCGATCGGTTCCGAGCGCAGAAAATCGGTCGCCTTCCCCTGGAAGTCGCTCACCATCACCCCCGCGACCTCCTCGATCGGGTAGGTGAAGAGCCAACGTTGCACGTTCACCTCTAGGCCCTGAGAGGCGACCATATCCCAGATTCGGGGGACCTTCATGTCATCGGCGCGGATCGGCACGAGCTCGTACTCACCGGTCGTCTCATCGGTTTCGTTCGCTCGGACGAAGTTGGTGATGCCGTGGTGCTCCGGTGTGAGGCCGGTGGCGAGAGAGGTCCACGAAGCGGGGGAAAAAGGCGGGTCGGCCCGCAGGGGGCCGTAGGCGCCCTCGCGCATCATCTCGAGGATATGCGGGAGCTGCTCCGCTTGCAGCAGAGGCGTCAAGCTCTCCCACGTGCCTCCGTCGAGGCAGACTAGCACTGTCTTGCCCCGGGGCGGAGACGGCTCGCCGCAGCCGCCAGCGACGCAGATCGACGCGGACAGCAGTGCCACCGTAAGTACTCTTCGCAATAGCATCGGCCAAAGCTACTGGGTGAGGATGGAAGGCCGCAAGTGCTTCGGGAGATCGTGACCGTGTAACCTCGCCACCGCATGCATACCCGAATGAAGCACGGAATCACACACTCGATTCGACTCGCCCTGTGCGCCCTCTTCCTCTGGCTGGCGCCGCTCCGGTGGACCGAATGGTCGACCGTCGAGACCTGGACCCGAACCCCGTTCGTCGATTCGAGTGGCATGGAGTGGATCGGATCCACACGCTGGCGAGATGGCGCCATCGTCGTGGAATCGGATGTGACCTTCCGGAGCGAGCGCATGGCACTCGCCCCTGGGCAGAGCGGAAGGCTCGTCGTCGAGCGGATCTCGGGTCGCACCCTTTTTGAGCTGGAGTTCGCACGCGCCGGCGGGATCCGGTACCGCCTCGTTCATGGTGACGATGAGCGCGGGGTCGTAGCACTCGCCGGCGACGGTTCGCGAGCGATGCTGCTCCCGGCGTTCCCGCTCGAGCGGTTGGAGAGAATTCGCTCTTTGGCCTTGAGGATCGAAGACCGAAGCCTGAGCGTTCAGATCGACCGGGATCGGCGCGAAGTACTGCTACCCATCCGCCCGGACAGTCTCTTTTTTGATCTGGATTGCCGTGCTGGGCGGGGGCAAGGAGAGATGTTGATCGGGTCGATCGAGCTCCAGCGTGACGGCGACCAACGGCCGAGCGCATACGCGGATTTCCAGTACATGCCGGTGGCCTTCGACCTGACCTTCACCCCTTTCGGCGCATGGTCGCGCTCCACGCGGTGGGCGCTCACGCTTCTGTTGTGCACGCTTCTCGGTTGGTCGCTCGAGGCGTCGGTGGCGCGCTTCTCAGATCGCCGAGATATGGACGAAGCAAGCGCGCTTCTATTCGCGACCCCATTCTTCATCGCGGCGCCCCTGATCTTGGGAATGGCGCTTAGCCTTCCGCTCTCCGTTGTAGCGGTGTACGCCTTACTGACGGCTACCCATCGGGGCATCGCCGGCACGTTCGCGCTCCGAGCACCCAGCTACATCGCTCTTTCGACCGCGCTCTTCCTGGTGTCGCTTGCGCTGCTATTCTCTGTGAAGCTCTTTCATCCGGGTGAGAACGAGCGACTGCTCACATTCCTCTTTCTCTTGCCATGGACCCTCCATACGATCGGTGTTGCCGCCAAGGCTCAGGGCATGCGACGCGCGGCGATCGCCATTCCTATCGTGGCTCAGCTCAGTTCGTTGGAATACGCGCTGAGGGCACGCAGCTCGGTGCTGCACCGACTGCGACTCGATTTCGACGCGCAGGTAGACGCGGAGTTTTGGGACATTAGCCGGCACACCGATCTCTTCGGTAACCACCGCGGTTCCGATGTGTTGGAGTTCAAGGGGCGCGAGTTCTTCAAGGAGCGACCCACTGGCAAGTTTCGAGTTACCTGCCTCGGCAGCTCCTCGACCTGGGGTAGCAATCTCCCCATCACACCCGAACACGGCTACCCGGCTGAGCTCGAGCGCCTTTTGCGCGAATGCGACGGAATTCCGGTGGAGGTCATCAACGCTGGAGTTCCGGGAGCCGGCGCGACGATGCTCCGGATCTACCTGGAAGATGTGGTGCTGGCTACAGAGCCAGATCTGGTGATCTTCTACTTTGGCCACAACAGGGAGCGGCTGGAGAACAAGTTGCTCTATCCCAAAATGCGGACGCTGCTCACGACACATCCATGGATCGGTGATGAGCGGGAGCTCGCCGCCGCTCTCGAGCTTCGGTGGCGACATCCCTGGCTCGTCCACGGATACCAATATCTGCTGCGTCTGCGAACCTTCGGCCTGATCCGAGCGACCGCGACCGATTCGCGTATCGTGATGAAGAAGGAGGATGACCCGGAGATACTCCGCGCACGGCTCGGTTCGAAGCGGATGCGCGAGAGCCACACCTACGAGCGGATCACCCTCGCGGCCCTCGATGCCGGCGCGAAAGTGCTCTTGATCCCGGAGGTCGGGAACACGGCGGTGTGGGCCGCGAAGAGCCCATGCGAGCGTATCTTCGTAGAGCTCGCGTCGGGAGACGATGTTCAGATATTGCGGGTCGAGAACGAGCTCCGCGTTCCGCCGCACGAGGCGGTCTTCATCGACAACGTGCACCTCACCGATCGTGGGTGTCGAGTCCTGGCCGAAGCGATCGCCCCGCGAGCACGCTCAATGCTGATTGATCGCGAGCCGTGACCTTGACCCATTTCGCCAGACTCTGCTAGCTTGGCCACCGTCGAGTTGCATGGAGCGTCGAAGCCGAAAGGGCGCGAATGCTGTATTTCGTGGCCATCGCCGCCGGATTCGTAATGACGAACCTCGGCTTTTGGATGAACAACGAGAAGGAATCCCCTCAGGCCGCCTGGGGGCTCGTTCTGATGTTCGCCGGATTGGGGCTCACCTTCGGGGGAATCCTGCTCTCGAGCGTGCCTGATTTCTTCTCGTCCTGACAAAGACCAGCGAATGCGCCTGAGAGTCCTGCAAACCCAGATCGTGATCGAGCCCGGTGAGCTGGCAACGCAGCAGGTCGATGCGATCGTCTCTCCCGCCAACACCTATCTGTGGATGGGGGGGAAGGTCGCCCTCGCCCTGAAGTCGGCCGCCGGAGAGGTTGTCGAAGAGGAGGCCACGGGTAAAGGCCCCGCGGCGATCGGAGACGCTATCGTCACGCGCGCAGGTGAGCTCGAGGCCCGCAGCGTGATACACGCCGTTGTCACAGGGCAAGATCTGAAGACCGATCCGGATGCGATTCGGAAGGCGGTGACCAGCTCCCTGAGCGCGGCTGAAGAGGGGCGAGCCAAGAGCGTGGCCTTCCCCCTCATCGGCGTCGATCCCGGCATGCTCGATCCGCCGAGCTGCGCTAGAGCGGTGATCGGCGCGATCGTCGACCACCTGATTGCCGGTTCGACGCTCACCGAGGTGCGCATCGTCACCGAAGACGAGCGGAATCGGAAGGCCCTGATCCAGGCGGCCGGCTCGCGCTTTACCGCTTGACATTGACCCGAGGGCAGCGGCGGTCTACCGTGGCTCTCTCATTCCCAGATTCGATTTCCAAAACCGACAAAGAGCGCGCACAGCAGCCGAAAGGTTCACAAGATGAGCAAGCCCGTCGCCGTCACGGATGCGACCTTCGACGAGGAGATTCTCAAGCACGAGGGAACCGTCGTCGTGGATTTCTGGGCCACCTGGTGCGGTCCCTGCCGGGCGATCGCTCCGCTGGTCGAAGAGGTCGCTGAGGAGTATGCCGATCGCGTCAAGGTCGCCAAGATCGACACCGACTCGAACCCCCAGACCCCGACCAGCTACGGCATCCGCGGCATCCCCACCCTGATCTTCTTCAAAGATGGCGAGAAGGTCGATATGCATGTCGGCGCCTTGAGCAAGTCGCAGCTCGTGGCGAAGGTCGAGGCAGCGCTCGGTTGATGCCGATCGCTAACCCTCGCTAGCCTCCACTCTCCGGCCAGGTAGCTCAGTTGGTAGAGCACGCGACTGAAAATCGCGGTGTCGGGAGTTCAATTCTCCCCCTGGCCACCATATTCCAAGAAGGTCCACTCCCGCACGGGGGTGGGCTTTTTCGTTCGGTCCGCCAATGACCGCCGCGACGAGATCCGAAGCCCGGGAGCCGGCGGCCCGCGATCGCTACTGGCGAATCCAACGCGCCCTGGCCCGCCGTCAGATCATCCCCTTCCTCACGAGTGCCGGGATGCCCCCGCGCGGCCGCAAGCTCGTCGACATCGGTTGCGGCGAGGGAGGAGTGGCCGCAGAGCTGGCCCGCGCCGGAGCACTCGCGCACGGCCTCGATCTGAGCGAGGAGCGGATCGACCTCGGCCGCTCTCTCGCCCGGGCCGCCAGAATCGATGTCGACCTCAGAGTCGGCGACGGTTGCGATCCGGCCGCCGCCCCCGGCCCCTTCGACTTGGTGATCCTGCGCGACATCCTCGAGCACGTTCGCGAGCCGGCCCGATTCCTCCGCCACGCGCGCCGAATCCTGGCGCCCGGTGGCCGACTCCTGGTCTCGTTCCCCCCATTCTTCAGCCCCTTCGGGCTCCACCAACAGCTCCTCGTAGGCCAACCGATCCGCTGGATCCCATGGCTCTCCCTGCTGCCGCCCCGCCTTCTCGAGCGGATCATCGCGCCCGGTC
>CAZFNT010000302.1:0-5589 GCA_964520315.1 uncultured Gemmatimonadota bacterium | reverse complement strand
CCCCACGGCGAGGCCCGCTCCGGTGGTTACCAGCGCTTCCCATATGCCGCCGGCGAGCACGGCGGGCGTTACGCTCGCGCCCTGCGCCTGAACACTCATGAATGCTCGAATCATGCCGGTTACGGTGCCGAGGAAGCCCAGCAGGGGCGCCACCGCCGCAAGTGTCGCCAGCATGGCCATGTTCTGCTGGAGCAGATGGAGCTGCTCCTCGCCGGCGGCCACCAACCTCTCTCTGCTCCGTTCTCTCGGGTTGCCCATCAACTTGACCGCGGTCAACGCGATGCCCCGCAGAGCCGGAGGGAGCCGGCCGACGAGTGGGCCCGCGGAGTCCGCTCCATCTCGGCGAAGTCGCTCGATGAGCCCTTCGAGAGCTTCGCTCGGCCGGGCGGAGCCGGCTCGACGGAGCACCAGTACACGCTCCAGAGCGAGCGCGAGAGAGGCGAGGAAGCAACCGTAGATCGGCCACATCATCCAACCTCCTCTTTCGAGAATCTCCAGCACGGTCATCTTCGATCCTCCTCGAACCACGAAGCCGTTCTCGGCAGCCGAAGGTCGTCATCTCTCCATCGATAGCGAAGAGAGAGGCGAAGGGCGGGACCTTCCTCGGCATACCCACGCCACACCGCCCAGCTCTCGTTCATGAGGTTGACCGTGTCGATGGCTACGGTCATTCCCCAGCCGACATCGATCGCCCCGCCCAGGTCCAAGGTGATCCAGGCGGGGATGTCGGCTTCGTCCCGACCCGTCGGTGTGTCCGACACCCCCCGAACCGTGCCCCACAGCCGCAACGACTTCCGTCGCGCGCTCGCGCGCCCGCGCCAAGCCCAGGGCGACAAGTATGGAGGCTGAGGCGCCCCCTCCGCCCAGGCCCGTTCAAGCCAAATACCGAGATCCAGCCCGTCCGTCAACGACGTTTCGGCTCTCGCCTCGATCGCTCGCGTATCCGCGAGCGTCTGCATCCACAGCCTGTCCACATCCGAAGACTCGACCCAGATGACATCATCGAGCCGCTGCTCGTACGAGATCCCGAGCCGCTGTGTGTCTCGATTCCGCACGATCGCACTCAACCTTGGGGAGCTCCTGGTCACCACTGGTGAAAGATGCGATGGATCGACGGGGGGAGCGACGCGGGTCCACCACTGCAATCCGAGGATCTCCGCCTCCGCGGAAAGCCCCAGCGATAAGCTCAGTCCCCTGGTCGTGGCCAGGTCGACCGCACCCAGCAATTCGAGGGCGCTGCTGGTCTGGCCCTCCATCCCCGCCACCAATCCACCGATCCCCAAGCGAAAGGCAATTCTCCGATCGGTGGGGCGAGCCAACTGGGCCCACGCCTCGGCCGCCGCAACATCGCTTTCGAGAGTCAGGCCCGCACCCGCAACGATCCGAGAACCCGTCAGATCTCCGGCGGCCTGGGTCAAGGCTCTGGCGAACGCGCCGGATCGTTGGCCACTCTGCTCGCCATCCAGCTCCGCGCGACCCCATCCTACCTGTCCAACACTCTGCATCTTCCAGTCGCCATGAATCGTCGGAGCGAAACGGAGCGAAGCCTCCGCTCCGGCACGATTGTCCGATACGTCCGGCCCCATCCCCCACAGCTCCCGCGCCCTGTGGTGCAGCTTGGCTTCGACCGACCAGATCGGAGAAAGCGCCAGCGCTGCCTCCGCGGCGATTGCTCTGTGACGATCGGCATCGAATCCTCGTAGGGCGGCTTGCAGCTCTCGCTCTCCTCTGCGCAGGCGGGCGGCAGCCCCCACTTCTCGCCGGCCCAGGTTGCCGCCGCCGACCAATCCCGAGAGGTGAAATGGTGCGGTGACCCTCTCGACGAGTTCAAAAGCCAGCGGCACGCTCGTCGGCTTCCCTCCATCCGGCACTTTGCCCCCACGAACCACGCCGTCCGGAGGCTCCGGAATCTCAGCCCTGGCCGGATCTCTGCCGGCGGCGGGTCGTCTGGGTTGATCGACTCCCTCGATGACCACCTCGGGCAGATCCAGCTCGGGCTCGGCCGCTCCCGCCAAGGCCGGTATCATGGAAGCGGCGGCACCTATCCCGAGGATTCGGAGCAAGATCACGGCGCCAGCTCCCTCAGGCGTGTGGCGGCCTCTCGACCTGGAAGATCTGCGCCACCGTCGGCGGTGAGCCGTTGGTACAGGTCCTTGGCCGCAGCCTCGTCGCCGAGAGCCTCGTAGCACTGGCCCGCCGCGAGTTCCCCCCGCCGCACCCAGTGCGTCACCTCGGGGTACAGATAACGGATCTTCAAGAAGAGGCGGAGCGCGTCGTCGAACAGCTCTCCGCGGTACATGAGCTCTGCGCGCCGGTATTGCGCCTCGGCCGCGATCTGGGCGGGGGCATCTCTCGCCGCCGTGTCGAGCGCAGACTTGGCGCGAAGCGTGTCTCCTTCGGCATGGTCGATCCGGGCCAGCGCAATGATCGCCCTCCAGCGCGTTTCCTCATCATCTCCCTTGCCCGCGCCTTCGGCGAGCGGCTCGAGAAAGCCCCTGGCGCGTTCGACGTGCTCGACTGCGGCGTGGGCCAGTCCGGCCAAGAGCCTGTCTTCTCGTTCACCTGCCGCAAGGGGCTCCAGCCACTCCAGAGCGCGCCCGGGCTCTCCTCGCTCAAGAGCTTCCTCGGCGAGGATCCGGCGAGCGGAGCGGGCGCGAACATGTGATGGGTGCTCCCGTATCAGGGTCCGCCAAGCGGCGTTGTCCCGGTCCGGTTGCATGGAGCCAAGCACGTAGAGCGCCTCGGCGGCTTGTGGCGTGCCCGGAAGACGCGATGCCAGTGCACCTAAACGGTCCCTCGCGGCTTCATCTTCGCCGCGATCCTTCAGAAGCAACGCCTCGTGGAGCGCGATCTTCGCTCCACGCGCTCCGGCCCTTTCGGTGACCTCGCGAACGATCGCGGACGCATCGATATCGCCGCTCGCCTCGGCCTCGGCCTCGGCCCAATAGAGCCCTTGCACCGCCTGCTCCACACGATCCCCATCGGGCCAGGTTCGAATCACCGTGGCATAGGCTTCCGCTGCCCCCAAGGGGTCGTCCGAATTGAAGCGGCAGTCCCCTACTCGCGCGATCGCATGCTCCGCGATCGCGGCGGCTTCCGCCCGCTCCGCGGCCGCCAGATATAGCGACTCAGCGTCGGCGTACGACGATGCATCGAATCGCGCCTGCCCCTCCAGTGAGAGCGCGCGGGCGGTGAGGTCGGACTGGCCTGACGCGCATCGCCGCGCCGCCCGAGCCGCGTTGGCCGCCTCGTCGAGTCTGTCCAATCTCGAGAGAGCGCGAGACCGTCCCATCTGGGCGTCGTAGGCCAGGCGCCCGGTAGGATCGTGGAGCAGGTAAAGGCCATAAAGGCTTTGCGCCGCGTCGTCGTCACCCTCCGCGGTGAAGGCGTCGCCCATCCTCAACACCGCCTCCTTGCCCCGCGCGGAGCCAGGGTATCGAACCGCGAGTTGATCGAACCACTCGAGCGCACCGCGAGGATCCCCGAGTCCGAGTCGGCACCAACCCACTCCGAACAACGCCTCGATTCGCATCTCCTCGCTCGGCGTGGCTTGCGACTCGGCAACAGCCACATAGAGAGACTCCGCCGCCGAGAGCGCCCCGGCGGCGAGCTTCGCCTCGGCTCGTAGAATCATGTCTCGCTGCCCCTGCCCTCCCATCGCCGCCACCTCCGCCGCCGCTTCCGGGTCGCCAGATCTCAGCAACGCGACTGCCCGCCCGTACAATGCGTCGGAAGGATCGATCGATCCCGCGCTCGCCATCTCCGCCGCCAGAGAGTAGGTCTCTGCGGCTTCGGCCGGGCGATCGAGCGAGAGCAGAAGGCGTCCCGCCGCCATGTTGGCGGTGTGGATAGTCGCCGGCTCCGCACCCGGGATCGCGGCGGCCTTCCTGAAAAGACGTAGCGCTCCAAGGCTATCGGGGCTGAGCAGTCCTCTGCCCAAGAGCGCGCGCGCGAGCTGATCTCGGTCGGCCATCGATTCGGCGCGGCGAAAATGCTCCTCGGCCGCGCTCAGTCGCCCCAGCCGGCCGGCCGCGTCGCCCGCGCCGAGCAATGCCTCGATCGAGCGGGATCCCTTCGCATCAGCGTGCGCCACCCACGTCTCTTCCGCCTCCAGGAATCGCTGAAGGGCGGCTTGGCACCAGGCAAGCGAATACGCGAGATCGCTCCCCGGCCCCTCGGACACCACGACCGATGCGAGATGATCGATCGCCTCTCCGTACCGAGAGAGGCTGAGCAACGCCTCTCCGGAAATCCCGTGAGCCTCGATGCTCTCGGCGCCGGCCAGGAGCGAGAGCGCCCGGGTCGCATCTCCTGCCCGCAAGTTGGCCCGCGCCGACTCCAGTCGAATCGAGGGCTCGAGATCGGTCAGGTCGCCGCGATCGAGCAGGGGTTGCAGGGTGACGACCGCGAGCTCCGGTCGGTCCTCTTCCATCTGCCGTACTGCAAGATCGAAACGCGCATAGACCGTCACCAGGTGGTCCGGGAACTCCTCGATTGTTCGCTTCAAGTCCGCCGTGGCCATCTCGCCATCGCCCAGAGCTCTGGCTGCGCGAGATCGTCTGAGAAGAGCATCGGGCCGAAACGGAGAAGTCGGAAAACCGGCGATCAGTCGCCCGAGCGTCCGGAGTGAAGTCGCATAGTCACCGCGTTGATGCGCCGAATCGCCGATTCGAAAGAGCGCCTCATCGGTGTGGAACCCGGCGGGAGCCCGATCCAGGTACGCCTCGTACAGAGCGTTGGCGTCGCCCCCCTTCGCCCGCGTGCACTCAGCCAGCAGAAACGCCGCCTCGACAGCTTCTTCCGAGCCGGCATCGTGCAACTGCAGGAGCTCCAGCTCCCGGGTCGCGAGCTCGTACAGGCCGTCGGCCATGAAACCGCGGGCGGCAAGGAGCCTCGACTCGGTCGACTCGGCGCCGTAGGCCGCGGCGCCCGATAGGAACGACATGCACAGGTAGATGCCCCACGCACGCATCGGCGATCGTCCTTCACTTGGCCCGCGTCTCGTTGGAGAGGCCCTGGCTTAGGGTCCGTAACCAGGCCCGCTGACTCACGCAATCATACGGGGTGCGTGTGTCGCGGTTCCAATCCTGCGTGGGGTCAATTGACCCGCGCCCTGGGGGCTGCGACGTCGGTGACATCGGCGACCGAATCCGCGGCTGCGGCAGCAGCGACGCGGTGCACGGTCACAAAACCCGACACCAGTATCACGATGGAGACAATGATCGCTGAAAACAGAATCGACTGCCCCACCAAGAGAGAGATCTCTCGTCCTTCGATCTCGTCCGACATCTCTTAAGAACTCCGTCGATCCGTTCCTGGCTCCCGTCTCCAGATATCGGCGGAGTCACTCGCTGCCTTGAGGCATGTAAGATCTTTGTAAGTATTTATCACTATGTCGGATAGGGTTTCGGGAAGTCTTGCGCCCGGCGCCATGGGAAGATGGGGCCTCTAGCTGGCTCGCGCTAGAATTTCCCCCACTCGGGGCGCTCGTGCAGCGCGTAGCGCGCACTCAAAACCAGCACTCCACTGCTGGAATAGACCGGGGATTCCTCGCCGAAAAGGGCGGCATCGATTGCTTCGCTGGGCATG
>CAZFNT010000301.1:0-5613 GCA_964520315.1 uncultured Gemmatimonadota bacterium | reverse complement strand
GCATCTGGTTGGGCGTGTAGACGTTGTGCAGGAAGACGTCGGGCTCATAGCGCCGGTAGATCGGACCCACCACGTCTCGATGCCAGCGCAGCGACATCCGAGCCTCGTCGAGAAAGGCGCGTTTGTCTTCCGGGTAGAAGATGAGCTGCGGCGGGTAGTTGTCCACGAAGTCCACCATCGGTCCGACTTCCGATTTCAGCTCGGAGGCCACAGCGGAAGGGTCCGCAACGAGCGGGTTCAGGCTGTCCACAAGGAGTCGAATGCGAAAGAAACCGCCTGCGCCGAGCTTGATCACTCCGATGCGGATCGAAGACGGAACCATGATCTCGTTCCATCGCAGAGACACCGGGATCCAGGCGCTCCACTCCCCCTCCCCAAGTCGGGCCACATCTTCTTGGCGATCCAGCGAGAAGAGAACGCGCTCGTACTCGCCCCGGCCATCCGCGACCGTGTCCAGCAGACAGCCGTACAGCTTCGCTCCATAGAAGGCCAGCTCGACCTCCATCGGCTCCGAGAGCGAGACGATCGAGGTAGACCACCCCTCGGCGGGCGCGGGCTCGACGAAGCGCGTAAGCTCTTGCTGGAGAAAGAAGAGCCGCGCGCCCCTGGCCAGGCTCCGAACCCGTTCCGCCGAGGCTCGCTCGAACACGAGGGAAGCGAAATCGGCCCCCCAGCCCCCCCAGCGCCCTCGGACGGTGATCCCTCTCGGCCCCAGCTCCGGCGGAGTCGAGCCGGGCATCGAGAGCAGAAACGCGCTTCTACCGAGATCATCGAAGAGCGACCAGATCGCCGGGATCTTGCGCGCCGTCGAGCTGAATCCACCGACAGCCGGCCGCGCCAGGGGGTGCCCCTCGATATGCATCGGTCCGTCGGCCACACCGTGCGTTTCCGGATAGGCCCCGGTGAGCAAGGTCGCGAAGTTCGTCGGAGTATGAGAAGGGAAGGTCGGGATCGAGTAGCCCCAGGCTCCGCGCTCCATCAGCGCCGCGATATGAGGCAGCTTCCCCTCCCGCGCCCACTGGAAAACCCGAAAGAGGTCGGGATCGCAGCGCATGCCGTCGGGGATGAACCAGTGGAGCTTCGACGCACGGGCGCGCTCCGACTCCGCCGCAACCGCAACCTCGGAATCCCCCTCGGCCGGCCGGGAGGGCTTCCACCGATCGCACTCGCCGAACAAGACGCCGAGCGCAACCAGCAGGAGCAACAGCGCAAGAGGGAGGACCTTCCGTCGATCGTTCGAAGCGCGCTGCTCGTACATCTGCTCCGATACTAGCGAATCCGCCCCTATACTGAGTCCATGGTTCTTCCTACAGCACACGCCCGCGTGGAACGCGCGGCGTTCAGGACTCGCTTCGAATGACGGGCGGATGGCCGCGTCTGGCGATCGCGCTGTGGGTGCCCACCTTGGCCCTGACCGCCTGGAAGATCCGGAGCGCCGATCCCCTTGACGCCACGTCGATCAGCGCTGACGGCCGAGAGACGATCTACGTTCTCCCCACCGAGCGCCGGGCGATAGTCCAGACGATGAACGAGAATCTGCTCGCGTTGCACGATATCTTCAAAGCCCTCGCCGCGGATGACATGGCCACCGTCGCGCGAATCGCCGATTCCGCGGCTCGCACTCAAGGCCCCGGAGGCCGGCTCCCCGCCTTGAGAGAGGTTCTCCCTCCCCCTTGGAGACGCTCCGGCAAGCTGGTGCACAAGGAGTTCGCCCGCGTCGCCAAACTCGCCGACCGCGGCTCGACCAGCTCCGATGTGCTCGCTCGATTGTCGCCCCTGACGAGCGCATGCGTCGACTGCCACAACACCTATCGTCTCGTTACCGCCAATTCTCGGAGAGACCCGTGAAGAAAGCCATCTACATTCCCCGCGAGATGATGCGCATGATCTCTCGCCACAAGCTCTACTTCGTCGCCCCCTTGCTCATCATGCTGGCCTGCCTCGCGGGTCTGGTCTTCTACGCCGGCCCCACTGTACTCATCTCTTTTCTTTACGCCGGGGTTTGAGCGAGAGACCGGATGCCCTCCGACCACTTCTCCAGCCCGCCCGCAGCTCCCGCGGATCGATCACCCCGTCGGAGTTCGCGTCGAGGCGCACGAAACGTCGCATCGCTCGCCCCGCATCCTCTTCCTCGTAACCGCCGTCGAACTCTTCCAAGGTCACGCTGCCGTCGCCATCGGCGTCGTACTGCCGCATACGAAGCGCGGAGCGGCGTTCTACTCGGTCCTTCCCCTTCGCACGCGTCTCGCCCGCGTCGCCATCACCCAGCTCATCGACGGTCAGAAAACCGTCGCTGTCGTAGTCCAGAATCCGAAAACGGACCCCGGTGGATTCGGAGGTGCCCCGATCGGCGCCCGCCGCGAACTCGGCCAGGCTCACCCGCCCGTCGCCGTCGCTGTCCATCAGAGCCAGGCGACCAGCGCGTGAGCGCGGAAGCTCGTCGTTCCCCCCCTCGCCGCACGACATCGCCAAACCCCCGAGAGTGAGCAGCGCGACGAGGCCGCACGCAGTGTTTCGATAACGATGGAGCATTGAACGCACCACTACAGTTTCCCCCTGAAGAGCACTAAAACGCAAGATTGCTTTGGCTCATCCACCGGATTGGGATTTCTGGGAGGACCGCGCACTGGCAGGCGGGCAACCGTCTTTTCCTGCCAGGCATGCCCGGCAGCTCCGCTCTTGGCGAAGCTCCCGCCCTGTTTGCTCGCGAAGTGGCGAAGCTCCGCTCACCCCTCATTGCTTTGCGCCGCGAACTCCGCATCACTGCCGAGGTTTAGGTTTGGTTTGGAGTTTAGAGTGGACCCGGACCCGCGTCACCGGATCGCCCGTGGGCATCTGCCAGGTTGCGGCGAGCCGAAAAAGGCCAAAGCGATGTGGAATGCGTAGGAGACTGCCTTGGAGGGGTAGTCTGACCACGTCGCGCAAGGCCTTTCTCGAGCATTTCCCCCTCGTGCGGGAGGGTTTCGGCGCAGTGGGGACAACTCACAAGTACCCGCTTACGATAGGGGGCGTTAGCGGAGCACACGAGGGGCGTTTCGGGCTGCGTCGTTTCGAGGGTACGCAGGGCGTTGCGTTCGGGGAAGCGGAGCGATGGGGCATGCCTGGCCTCGAGAGTGCGGATATCGGCAACCCAATACTCCGTCACCCTCCTCTTCCTCCTCCCCCTCCTTTTCCTCCTCCCCCTCCATTTCGAAACGTCGAGGGCCCATGAGCAGGCTCGTCAGTGCGCTGCTGGGCTGCTTGGCCGGCCTCGTTGCGCTGGAGATCGGGCTGCGAATCGCCGGCGTGGTTTTCCTGGAGCGGGAGCAGAGGCGGAACGCTCTTGGCGAGGGCGACTCCTCGGTCACGATTCTGTGTCTGGGGGAGTCCAGCACCGCGCTGGGGGGCGAGTACGCCTATCCGCGGCAGCTCGAGGCGCTTCTCAATGAGCACGGACCCGGCGAGACGAGCTTCCGGGTCGTGAACGGTGGCCGGCCCGGCATCGATTCTTCGGTCATTGTGCGCGATCTCGGGGAGAAGCTCGATGAGTGGCGGCCCGATATCGTCACGGTGATGATGGGGATCAACGACGGGATCATGAGCTTCGTCGATCTCAACCAGTATCAGGGCAAGGGTCCCTTACGGCGCTCATTGATGCACTTGAAGCTCTACCGTCTTGCGCGCTACCTCGCGATCGCGCTTGGCGCCGAGGACGAGCAGCGGCGTCAGGCGCGTCACCTCGAAGAGCGGGAACGGAGTCTGTGCGGCGCCGTCGATGATCGCGGCGATCCTCTCGATTCGATCGTTCTGGCGATGCTCTACCGGCGGCAGGCGAAGTATCGCGACGCGGAGAAGGTGCTGCTGGAGCTGCTCGCGCGCGAGCCGAGTCCGCGCGTGACCGTCGATCTGGCCCATGTCTATCACGACATGAGCCGCTTCGATGAAGAGGAGGCGCTCTACCGAGTGGTCATCGCGCGCCATCCCGACCACCATCCAGCCTACCGCTGGCTGATCCGGCTGCTCGGTCATCTGGAGCGAGATGATGAGATCGGGGAGCTGCTGCGGGATCTCGTCGCGGCGACTCCCGACGCTAAGTCGTACACCGAGTTGGCGAAGTTCTACCGTGGCGAAGGGCGCCTCGATGAGGCCGAATCGATGTACCGTGAGGCGATGAAGGTCGACGAAAGCCCCTATTCGCGCATCGATCTCGCCTCGATGCTGCGCGAGATGGGAAGATCGCGGGGGGCGGAGAAGCTCCTGCGGAAGGCCGCCCGGTTCAAGTCGGGGGGTGCGCTCGCTAAGCTCGAGCTGGCCGGGCTCTTCGTGGAGACGGGCCGGATCGACGAGGCTCAGCGGCTGCTCGAGGCATTGATGGACAATCCTACGGCGCGATTCGTGCCCGCGGAGTCTTCATGGGACGTGCGTCCCTACGATCCTTCCCGCGCCGCTCTGGAGCTGGCCCGACTGCACCGGCGGCGCGGCGACATCGAGAGCGCGCGGGCGGTCATCGAGCGGATCGCACCGAACCCCATGAGCCTGCACAACTACCATGTGTTGTCGGCGGAGGTCATGGCCGAAGTGGGGCGCCTGGTGGTCATTCAGTATCCCGTGCGCTCCCTGGTCCCTCTCGAAGCGATGGTCCCCGCCCAGGAGGGAGTGGTTTTCGTCGATAATGAGCGCAGCTTCAAAGACGCGATTGCGCGCGAGGGCTACAATGCGCTTTTCATAGACCATTTCGCCAGCGATTTCGGGCACACGAACCGCAAGGGGCACGCGCTGATCGCGCGGAATACCGCTCGCGTCATCCTGAACGAGTTCTTCGGGGTGGACGATCCCGATCTCGCCCCGCCGGTAGCTCGCTCCGATCGATGACCATCTATCTCGACAACGCTGCGACGACACAGCCCGATCCCGCGGTCGTGGAAGTGGTTCTGGCCGCGTTGCGCGCGGCCTACGGGAACGCCTCGTCGGTGCACGCGAGCGGCGTTCGGGCGGCGATGGAGATCGAGCGAGCACGGGCGACGATCTCATACGAGCTCGGATGCCGGCCCGACGAACTGATCTTCACCTCGGGCGGCACAGAGTCGAACAACCTGGCTCTCAAAGGGGTCGCCGAGCGGCACCGCGGGCGAGAGGGCAGGCGGATCGTCACTAGCCGGATCGAGCATCCGAGCGTGACTCGACCGGCGCAATGGATCGCCGAGCGGGGGTTCGAGATCGAGCTCTTGCCGGTGGATGGGCAGGGGTTAGTCGACCCGGACGATCTGCGGAAGGCCCTTCGGCGGAAAACCACGCTCGTGTCGATCGCGCAGGGCAACAGCGAGGTGGGAACGATTCAGGCGATCTCTGAGCTCGGGGCGATCTGTCGCGCGGCCGGAGCGCTTTTTCATGTCGATGCGAGCCAGAGCTTCACCAGGGTCGCGATCGATGTCGAGGCCCAGAGCGTCGATCTGCTGACGATCAGCGCCCACAAGATCCACGGCCCGATCGGAGTGGGGGCGCTCTATGTTCGCCAAGGTATCGATCTCGCTCCGCTTCTGCACGGCGGGGAGCACGAGGGTGGCCTGCGCTCGGGCAGCTACAACACTCCGGCAATAGCGGGATTCGGTAAGGCGGTCGAGATCGCCGACGACG
>CAZFNT010000300.1:0-5616 GCA_964520315.1 uncultured Gemmatimonadota bacterium | reverse complement strand
CTGCTATGTACTCAGGTAATATTTCTGGCGTTGGCCCGCGTTATTGTCCGTCAATTGAAGACAAAATAGGTCGCTTTCCAGACCGTCAACATCATCACATATTTGTTGAGCCGGAAGGTGCGGGTGCGGGGCATGATGAGGTGGGCGCATGGCTGCTCGATCGCTGGCAGCTTCCCTTGGAGCTGGTCGACGCTGTCAGGTGGCATCACGCTCCGGAGCGCGCGGAGACCGCTCCCGTACTCGCGGCGGTGCTGCGGGTGGCCACCGACCTCGCCCGATGCTTGAACGACGAGACGGAGCGCGATTCCGCGGGCTTGGAGGCGCTGGGGATGGAGGAGCGCCATATTGTGGAAATCAGCGACCGCTTGGTCGCGGAAGGGTGGCGGCGATGAAGAGCGATGGGGATCAAGTTCATCTACTGAGACAGCTGCTCGAGCGGAACCAGCACACACTCGAAGACAAGATCAGCGAGCTCTCGCTCCTGCGTGTGGTGAACGAGGCGCTCGCGTCGGAGGCCGACGCGCCGGAGCAGATGAGGCGCGTCGTATCGTATGTTGCCGACCTGATCGAGGCACAAGGCGGCGATGTGCTCCTGAAACACGGCGACCGGCTCGAATCGATCATCGATTCGGAGATGCGACCGAGAGCGAGCGCGCAGGTGATCGAATGGGTGCTCGAACACCAAGAGCCTCAGCTCGTGCCCGACATCCGGACCGATCCCCGTTTCGAAGAGGGCGATGAAGAGGCGAGCGCACGATCGTTGCTGGCATTCCCCCTGGTCTTTCGTGGCGAGGTGCTCGGAGTGCTGGTGGTTTGGCACAGCGCCCCCGAGGCCTTCGGCAAGTCGACCGAGAGGGTTCTGCATTTGCTGACCGGGCAGCTCGCGGTCGCGGCGAAGAACATGGACCTGATTCAGACTCTGCGCGCGGAGCACAACTATCGAGACAACCTGATCAATAGCTCCGCCGACGCGATTATCACCACCGACACGAGAGGGACCGTGATCCTTGCGAATCGACCGGCGGAAGAGGTGTGGGGGATCGATCCGAACGAGCTGACGGGCCGCGGTGTCGGCGAGGGCCTGGAGGGCGGCGATGAAGTGTCGTCCGTTGTCGTTGATGTGCTCAGGCACGGCCGCCCCCTGCGCGGCAGAAGGATCCGCTTGTCCCGCCGACCGAAGCTACCCGCCGAGATCGGTTCGGGAGCCGACTCGGTCACGCTCGATGTCGAGATCTCTTGCTCACCGATCCGCACCGACGAGGGGCGGATCATCGGAACAGTGACGATCCTGAGCCATATCGAGGATCGTCTACGACTGGAGCAGCAGCTCGTCGCATCGGAATCGATGGCCTCGAAAGGGCGGATGGCGGCCGAGATCGGGCACGAACTGGCCAACTACATGAACGGAATCATGGGTCACGCATCGCTTGTTCCGTACATGCTCGAGGAAGGCGACAACGCGGGTGCTCTCGAATCGGTTGCCCTCATCTGCCGCCAGGTCGAGGGAACAGCCCGCTTCGCCCACAGCCTGATGGACTTCTCGCGGCTCGAGACGATGCTGGAGCCGGCACCGATCAACGACTTGATCTGGGAGACGATCCGCTTCGTGCAGCCACAGAACAGCTTCGACGACGTCTCTTTCGCCGTCCGTCTGGATCCGGCGGATCCGGTCGTCTCGATGGACTCGGCGCAGATACAGCAGATCCTCATCAACCTCTTCAAGAACGCCGCCGAGGCGACACGCGGGCGGAAGTGCACCATCGGTGTCGTCACCACCGTGGATCCCGACAATCGGATCCGCCTCGTCGTCCAGGACAACGGCCCCGGTCTTCCCGAGGAGGTTCGAGAGGTGCTCTTCGAGCGGCCAATCACCACAAAGAAGGACGGACACGGATTCGGTCTGCCGATCTGCAAGAGGATCGCCGAGAACCACAGTGGCGATCTCGAATGCTCAACGGGGATCGGCGAGGGCACCACCTTCACTCTGACGCTCGGTCACCCGATTCACGCTCGACACGCCGCGGGGCGAGAGGCCAAGGCCGTACCCGGCGACGGAGGCGCCCTCAGGCTGGCCTGAACCAAACTACCCATCAAGCGCTCTCCGCGGAGCTACACTTGAGCGCATGGGCCACCTCGGACATCTGAAAGCGGAATATCACGATCTCGTCTCGCGCCTGAGCACCGGATCGGTCGGGCTCCCCGAGCCGAAGAGCGATGAGGCGCGACGAGGGTGGGCGGAGATCCTCGAGATCCTCTACACCCCCGAAGAAGCCGCTCTGGCGTCGCGGCTGCCGGTTCTGCCAGCGAGCCTGGGCGCGATAGCCAAGCGAGTCGGGATGTCCACCGACGCACTCGCGCCGCGCCTCGATGCCATGGCGAGCAAAGGGCTCGTGATGGATCTCGTTCAGCCGCGAACGGGGAAGACGCGCTACCTGCTCGCTCCTCCGGTCGTCGGTTTCTTCGAGTTTTCAATGATGCGCGCGCATGACTCGATTCCCAAGAAGCGCATCGCACGGGCGCTCGATTCCTACACCCACGGAGACGACACTTTTGCTCGTGAGGTCTTTGCCGGCGACACAGTTATCGGCCGCACTCTGGTGCACGAGACGGCACTCACTGAAAACACGCTGCCGGATGTGCTCGACTGGGAACGAGCGACATCGATCATTGGCGACGCCCGCTCGGTGGCTGTCGCGTTTTGCTACTGCCGGCACAAAGCGGAGCATCTCGAAAGACGTTGCGATGCGCCCATGGAAAACTGTCTCTCCGTAGACGGCGGCGCCGATTTCGTGATTCGCCGAGAATTCGGGCGGTCCGTCGACAAGAGAGAAGCTATGGAGCTTCTGCTCGAATCACGAGAGAGCGGACTCGTGCAGATCGCAGACAATGTGCAGCAGCGCCCCACCTACATCTGCAACTGTTGCGGTTGCTGCTGCGGGCAGCTCTCGGCGATCAACGAGTTCGATCTGCCGGCCGTCAACCCCAGCGGCTTTTGCGCTGCTTCCGATCCGGCTCGCTGCAAGGGCTGTTCCAAGTGCTCTCGGGCCTGTCCCGTCGCCGCGATCTCGATGCTCCCGAAACGGGTCGGCGCCTCGCGCAAGAACACGCTCGAGCCGAGTGTGGATGAAGACCGCTGCATCGGCTGCGGAGTGTGTGTCCAGGCGTGCGGCAAGCGAAAGGCGATGGCGATGGTTCGCCGCGCGAAGCCCCCGAAAGTGCCGCTCAACGTCATCGAACGGACCGTGCGGACGGCTCTCGAAAAAGGCCGCCTGCCTCATCTGCTTTTCGACCAGGGGGCCAGCCGAGGAAGCCGCTTTCTGAACCTGGCGGTTCAGGCGATCTGCGCGCTTCCGCTGGCGGAACGAGCCCTCGCCACCGAAGCGCTACGCTCCCGTTTCGTGCGCTTCGCGGTCGGCAGTATCAAGTCTCCGGTGTACCCAGGATCCGCCACCTAATGCGCGCTTCGCCATGCGCCTGTTGGCATTAGGCGGCGGATCCTGGTGTAGCAGACAGACACTTCCACATGAATCGGTGAACGATCCCGGCATCGAGAAATGGATCACCCTCGGCCGAATAGCCGCGGCGCTCGTAGAAGGGGATGACCGCCACTTGCGCATCGAGCACCACTCGAGCACAGCGACGGCGACGAGCCTCGTCCTCCATCAGGGTCATGATCCGGCTCCCCAGTCCGCGGCCGCGATGCTCCGCGAGGACCGCGACCCGCTGCACTATTGCGTCGCCAGCGGCGAGGATTCGCATTCTGGCGGTACCCACGATCCCTCCGTCGGAGATCGCGAGGGCGTGAGTGCAGGCGGAATCCCGCCCGTCTACTTCTTCGTCGAAGGGCACCTTCTGCTCGTCGATGAAGACCGCGCGCCGCACTGCGAGACACTCGGGGAGCTCGCCGGGCCGAGCCAATCTGACTTCCATCATCGGAGAAGACCATGGATGGGCCGAATGCCACAAGAGGCGGCTATCATCGTCCGAGGATCATCGAAGGCACGATCACAGCGGTCGCGATCGCGATCGTCATCACCGGGGCGATCTTCATGCTACGCAAGCCGTTGACCGACGCGATGCTCTTTCACCCGGAGCCGGGCCAGTACCGCACGCCCGCCGAGCTCGGGCTGCATTTCGAAACGCTCTCGATCGGTGCGCCGGACGGCGTGCGTACCGAGGCGTGGTGGATGCCGGCGCCTTCGGCAACCGCGGCGGTTGTCTTCTTCCATGGCAATGCGGGCACTATGGCCTATCGGCTCGAGAATGCCCGGGCTCTGGTCGACGAGGGCTTCTCGGTGCTCTTCCCCGAGTATCGAGGCTACGGAAACTCAGAGGGACAACCCTCCGAGAGAGGGCTCTATCTCGATGGGCGAGCGGCGGTGCGCGAGGCCAGGAAGAGGGCCTGCGAGCTGCCCCTGATCGTCAGCGGCCGCTCTCTCGGCGGTGCGGTAGCTATCGACGTAGCCACGGAGGCCGATCTCGAGGACGAAATCGACGGCCTGATCGTCGAATCGAGTTTCACGAGCCTGCCCGAGATCGCGGGGAAGACCGGGATCCCATTCGCGGGCCGGCTGGTCGCCTACAGCTTTGCGTCGGAGGAGAAGATCGCCGCCCTGCGCAAACCCCTGCTCCTCGTTCATGGGGATCAGGACGAGCTCATACCATTCGAGATGTGCCTTCGCCTGCGAGACGCCGCCAAGGGCGCGGAATGGGTCACGCTGCACGCAGTGAGGGGAGGTACCCACAACGAGATCCCCCGCACTGGAGGAGAGCCTTATCGCAAGGCCTGGAGGGAGTTCGCCGTTCGTGTGGCGGCGAGTCGATCTCAATCCACGATTTCCAGGAGCCCGTGATCGCAACCCAGCCCACCGCGGCCGGCCGTCGCGCGCTCCCGATCGGCGCCCTCTGAACGGCCTTCATGCTCTTGCCACGTGCCCTCCTCTAGGATGTGGCGCATGCCGCCTTCGCCCCAAAGCCGCTCGAAACGCAGCACCAGCTCGAGATCGAGCTGCCCTTCGGCGGCCTCGAGCATGATCCGAAGCGCATAGTCGGCGGATTGGGAGCGCCTGTAGCTCCGGGTCGTAGTGATCGCGTCGAAAGTATCCACGACGGCCACGAGCCTGGCTTGGATGGGGATGCTACGATCCAGGAGTCGATCGGGGTAGCCGCTGCCGTCCATTCGCTCGTGGTGATGGCGAACGACCCGCTCCGCCTCGCGCAGATCGGGGATGCTCGCGAGAATCTCGGAGCCTCTGACAGGATGCTCCATGACGATCTCGAACTCTTCTTTGGTCAGGGTGGTGGGCTTGTTCAGGATCGACTCAGGCATCCCGATCTTGCCGACATCGTGCAGGAGGGCGCCGAACGCCAGGCTGTCAAGCTCGCGCGGGCTCAGGCCGAGATCGCGGCCCAGGTGCTTTGCGTAGGCGCTGACCCGCGCCGAATGGCCGTGGGTGTAGGCATCCTTGGCGTCCACCGCCTCCGCCAGTGCTTGCAGGGCACCGTGAAGCACCGACTGGTAGCGCCGAATCTCCTCTTCGAGATTCACGAAGATCAGATCTCGGTGGCGATCGAGGTCGGAGAGCCCGTCCTCGCAGGTCCCGAGCATCTCCTGGA
>CAZFNT010000299.1:0-5623 GCA_964520315.1 uncultured Gemmatimonadota bacterium | reverse complement strand
GTAGACAGCCCGCAGGAACTCGCGCAGCACGAGTCGGCGCAGGTGCGGCTTGAAGGCCACCAAGGCGCACAGGTCGAAGGGAAGGCTCAAGAACCACTGGCGCACCGGCACGCGAGGGATGACGTGATCGACGAGATGAGCGGGCCCTGGCTGCGCACTGCGGCAACTTGCAGCTCGCACACTACCTTCTCGTGTCGTTCCGCCGGGTTCCACCTCTCTTTGTAGAGCCTGCGCGCCGGAGCGAGCGCATCGGGGCGATCATCGAGTGTCGCGATCGCTCGGAACTCGGTGTTGGGCGACGCCGCGAAAGACCCCTCCGGGCTCAATGCTGAAGGCGCCGGGCGAGCTGCGCGGGCTGCGCATTCAGCGGTTCACCAGCACCGGCGACTTATTGAACATGTGGGGCGAGCCCGGCGAAGAGCCTGGGCGGTTCGTTGGGATTCGCGGGCTCGCCGTGGCCCCGTGGGGGGAGGTTTACGTCAGCGATGTTCACACGGGAACTGGTGAACCGGCATGGATTCAAGTCTTTACCTCGGGAGGGGAGTTCATCCGCTCGTTCTGGCATGCCGGGGGCGGCCCCGATGACGTTTACGCCAACTTCGGCCTTGAGATTGGACCGGATAGTCTTCTGTTCGTAATGGATGTCAACAAGGACACTTTCGTGTTTTTCCGGGATGCGGTTTTGACAGTCATTGGCTGGAAAGAAACGGCGATCCGCTCCCTCTTCCTAGCGACCTCGCCTTTGGCTGGGACCCTGCACTGGCGATGACTGTTGACCTGTGGCCCTTGCCGTCGCTGCCTTCGTGCCTACCAAACCGGGGGAACATCCCCAGACGGCGGCAGAGGGCAAGCTCGGCCGGCAGCCCTCGCTCGAGTGTCGCTACCGTCGGCGTTTCGAGCATGCTCGATCGCCGGTTCGGATGGTGCGGAGCCACGGGGTCTGCCTGGCTGGGAAAGACGGCTGCCTGCCGTCGGTGCGCGGTCCTCCCGGGGATTCTTCGACTGTGGCGAGACGTCGGACAATCCTCAATATTCCCCCTCCTCCCCGATCTCGACAACCCCCACAGCTTCTCGGCTCTTCGTCCCCCGATGCCTCCACAACGTCAACTTCCCATCCTCGAGCTGCCCCCAGGTCGCCCCATCGAGCCAGTGCCCGAGGTTGACGAAAACATGGTCGCCCTCTTCGGCGATGGTCGCGACATGATGATGCCCCGAGACGACGATGCGGTGCCCCTGCGCCCACCATCGGCGCACCGCCAGTTCTCGGTATCGTTCCAGCCAGCGTTGCGCTTCCCGGGGATCGGGGCGCCCCAGACGCCCTTTGCGACTCCATAGTCGCCCGACCGCCAAGGTGGAATCCGCGGGCAGCATCCTCAGGATCCAGTGCGTCGCGCGAAACCGGAGCACGCGCCGGAGCACGCGGTACGACCACTCGCCCGCCGGGGGCTCGTCTCCGTGCGCCAGTAGAATCGTTTCGGCTCGGCCCTGCCCGGGGAGGGTCATTGGCGCTCGGTGGACCCGAATCCCCAGCTCGCTCTCAAGGAAACGCCCCGGTGCGAAATCGTGGTTCCCGACGACGAGATGGGCCTCCACTCCCCGGGCGACGACCTCGTCGAGCGCCGCGAGCACACGGTGGTAACCGGCCGGCACCACCGAATGCCACCCGATCCAGACATCGAAGATATCACCGAGCAGCAGAAGCCGGTCGCCGTCATCGAGTTGCCCGAGAAGCTCGTCGAAGAGGCGCTCCTTCCACCGCTCTCGTTCCCCATCCTGTGAACCGAAGTGCACGTCGCTGATGAGCAGGTCCATGGGGCGAGACTACACTCACCGAAGCGCGGTGGGCAGGGGATCCCGACCCCGCGCGACGCGGGAGCACGACCGGGAGCACGGGCCACCGACCCCCGCCGGCACTCGGTTGACACCCCCCTCTGCCCATGCTAGTGTCCCCCACAAGTCTCTGTGATGCTGCGACTTGCGCCAACCGGGCACTCCTGGGGCGCGTTTTGCCGCGGGATCGTTCGACAGCCACATCCTCGACATCGATCGAGGCGCGACGGCGGGAGAAGATATGACTCTGGACGCTCTGGGAATGGTCGAAACCAAAGGCCTCATCGGCTCGATCGAGGCCGCCGATGCGATGGTGAAGGCCGCCAAGGTCTCCCTGATCGGCAAAGAGAAGATCGGTGGCGGCTTCGTCACCGTGATGGTTCGAGGCGATGTGGGGGCGGTCAAGGCCGCCACCGATGCCGGAGCCGCTGCCGCTGAGCGGGTCGGTGAGCTCGTGTCGGTTCATGTCATCCCGCGCCCGCACGCCGACGTCGAGAAGATTCTCCCGAACGCCGGCGGCGAATAGCGCGTCGTCGCGAGGGCCCAGCATGGGAGACGATCGCGCACTCGGAATGGTCGAGACCGAGGGCCTCATCGCCGGGATCGAAGCCGCCGACGCCATGGTGAAGGCGGCGAAGGTGCGGCTTATCGAGCGAGAGGTCACGGTCGCCAAGCTTGTCACTATCAAGGTGGCCGGCGAGACCGGCGCTGTGCGGGCCTCCGTAGAGGCAGGCGTCGCAGCAGCCCGAAAGGTCGGCACCGTGGTATCGAGTCACGTCATTCCGCGCCCTCACGAAGATGTCGAGAAGATCATCTACCCCGAGCTGCGGCGGAAGCCCTCGCCCGACGCGGAGCTAGACTCGTTGACCGTGGCGGAGCTCCGGCGCCGTGTTCGAGCGATCCCGGACAGCGGTCTCTCCGGTCGCGACATCTCACGGGCCAGCAAGGATCAGCTCATCGCCACGCTGCGCGGGTAAGAAACCAGCGGACGGCGTGCCCCGAGCACGGAAACCGATGCCATGTCCTTCGACCCAGATCTGAAGGCGATCCAAGAGGTTCGCGACGCCCTTCGCGCGGCCCACTCGGCGCAGAAGCGGTTCGCGGAGGCCGATCAGGCCCAAGTCGACCAGATCGTCGGCGCAATGGCACGCGCCGTCCAGGGCGAGATCGAGGCCCTGGCTCGTCTTGCTGTCGAAGAGACGGCGATGGGGGTCTACGAAGACAAGATAGGCAAGAATCGCTTCGCCGCCGTCGACGTCTACGAGCACATTCGCGCCATGCGCACGGTGGGGATTCTATCCGAGAGCAAGGAGCGCGGAATCGTGGAGATCGCCCAACCGATGGGCGTTGTCGCCGCGATAATCCCGACGACCAACCCCACCTCGACCGCGATCTACAAGATCCTCATCTCGGTCAAGGCGCGAAACGGGATCGTGATCTCACCACATCCACGCGCCCGAGCGTGCATAGGGCGCACGACCGAGATCATGGCCAACGCGGCGCGAGACGCAGGTGCCCCCGATCGGCTTATCCTCTGCCTCGAAAGCCCCACGCTCGAGTCCACTCAGCATCTGATGTCGCACGACCTCACAGCGGTCATCCTCGCGACCGGCGGCTCGGGATTGGTGAAAGCAGCCTACTCCAGCGGCAAGCCGGCCTTCGGTGTTGGTCCAGGCAACGTGCCGGCCTACATCGATCGCTCGGCCGATGTCGCCAAGGCCTGCCGCGACATAGTCACGGGCACCGCCTTCGACAACGGAACGATATGCGCGTCCGAGCAGTCGGCCGTCGTCGACGCCCCGGTCGAGCAAGAAGCCCTTCGATGCTTCGAAGCGGCGGGCGCGTACATCCTCAGCCCTGAAGAGAAGGCGCGGCTCGAGCCGATCGTGGTCACCAAGAGCGGTGCGGTCGATCCCGCCATCGTCGGTCAGCACGCTCGCGACATCGCCGGCAAGGCGGGGATCGAGGCTCCCGAGGGCACCAAGGTCTTGATCGCGCGCCTCGATCGAGTCGGTAAGGCCGAGGAGCCTCTCTCGGTCGAGAAGCTCTCGCCGATTCTCGGTCTTTACGTCGTCGCGGACTGGGTCCGAGGTTGCGAGCGCTGCATCGAGCTGCTGAGCCTGGGGGGCATGGGCCATACCCTGGCGATCCATGCCAAGGACGAATCGGTCATCCGTGAGTTCGGTCTGAAGAAGCCGGTCTTCCGAATCGTGGTCAACACGCCCTCAACGCACGGCGCTATCGGTCTGTCCACCGGCCTCGCCCCCGCCATGACCCTCGGCTGCGGAGCGGTCGGGGGCAATATCACCGGCGACAACGTTTCGCCGCTCCATCTGATCAACACGAAGCGGCTGGCTTACGGGATCAAGGAGGTAGAGCTGGCTCCCCGAGCGTCGGAAGGCGGGCTCCGCGCGAGCGGCCGGCTCGGTCCCAATTGCCGAAGCGAAGCCTCGTCGGGCGTCGATGCGGGCGCCTCGGTCGGTCACGCGTTGTCGGAGTCCGACATCGAGCGGATCGTGGAGGATTTTCTTCGCGAGCGGCGGAGCGGGTGAGCGAGCGCCAGACGCCGACGACCCTGCTGGCGCTCCAGGACTATGTGTTCCACCGGCCCGTGCCGGTCGGCGTTTCGAACCGCCATGTGCATCTCTCCGATGCCGACATAGCTCTGCTTTTCGGTCCCGGCCACGTTCTCACGCACCGACGCGACATCACCCAAAGAGGCCAGTTCTCTTGCCAAGAGGTCGTGACCGTGGCGACCGCGGCCGGCGTACTGCGCGATGTTCGCGTCATGGGCCCCTCGCGCCCTCGCTCCCAAGTGGAGCTTGCGCCCACCGATGCCCGGGCGTTGGAGCTGCGCGCGCCGCTTCGCGCTTCCGGCGACACGGACGACACTCCGGGGTGCTTCCTTATAGGCCCGCAGGGGTCCGTCGATCTCGCCGCCGGAGTTCTGATCCCGGAGAGGCACCTGCATATGTCCCCCAGAGATGCCGCCTTCTTCGGAGTCGCTCAGGGCGATCGACTCCGGGTCGCCGTGCCCGGCCAACGCGGGGGCGTGCTCGCCGATGTCCTGGTGAGGGTCCACGAGCGATTCGTGCTAGAGCTTCATCTCGACACCGACGAAGCTGGCGCGCTGCTCGCGCGCAACGGCGATCTGATCTACGTGGTCGATGAAGAGAAGCTCGGCGTTGACCTCAACCTGCGCCTGGCGCGACCGCCGGGAGGGCGGCGCCTGATGACCGAGAGCGAGCTCCAGCGTATCGTTCGCACCGAAGGAAGGGTGCGAATCCCCCACGGCGTGATCCTCACACCCTCCGCGCTCGATCTCGCTCGGCGACTGAAGCTCGACTGATGTTCATCGGGCGCGTGGTCGGCACGGTTTGGGCGACCAAGAAGACGGAGAATCTGGACAACTTGCGCTTTCTGGTAGTCCATCCCGTAAATCTGAACAAGGCGCCGAACACCGATATCGTCGTTGTCGCCGATCGCCTCGGCGCCGGCCCCGGAGAGCTGGTGATGTGTGCTTACGGGCACGCCGCTCGTACCGCCGTCGGAGACACCAACCAGTCGATAGAGGCCGCGGTCGTTGGGATCATCGACTCCGTCGACATCGACGAGGACGAGGTCGCAGCGATCGAGAACGCATCCGCCGGACGCCTGGCGAAGAACACCGACCGGAGGAAGTAGCTTGGAGCTCGAAAGAGACGACGTGCGGTCCATCGTCGAGAATGTGCTCGACTCGTATCAGACCGGAGGCTGCGTGCAGCGGCATGAAGGAGCCGAGGCGAGCGAAGCC
>CAZFNT010000298.1:4981-5664 GCA_964520315.1 uncultured Gemmatimonadota bacterium | reverse complement strand
CCGGGCGGCGTCGGAGCTCGAAGGGAGATGCGCTCCCGACAGCCTGTGCGATGGGGTGGACCGGATCCTCCACAGAATCCGCGCCGACGCGGGTTGGACCGAGGCGATGTTGGGACCATCCGAGCCGGCGAGCGAAGAGGAAGCCTCCGCGCTAGAGCTCCTGCGCGAGGAGCTCGTCGAGGATCGCCTGATCTTCGAGGTCGCCGATACGCTGCTCTCGAGAGAGGAGTGGCGCCTGGCCTGCGTCTACGTGCGCACAACCGATTCGGCGCAGCATCTGCTCTGGAAGTACCGCGCGGCGGTCTCGAACGCCGCTCTGGCAGGCCGGCTCTGGAACATCGATCACGGGGCGCTCGGGCGCCGCGCAGCGGTCATCGACTCGATCTACACCTGGACCGACCGGCGAATCGGGCGTCTGATCGAGGTCGCTGGTGGGCGTGCCGCCGTCTTCATCTTGTCGGATCATGGAGCGGGAGCTCGCCTCGGCACCACGCGCAGCTACGACCTGAACCCACTGCTTCGCGCGCTCGGGCTCCAGGAAGTCGATGCCCAGGGTGAGATCGATCTATCACGATCGACACTCTACGAGCGGATGGACGAAGTTCCCTTCTGGAGTCCTCGCCGACTCCTCCACCTCTCCATCGCCGGAAGGGATCGCGAGGGCCGCCTGCACCCCTCGAGGG
>CAZFNT010000298.1:0-4971 GCA_964520315.1 uncultured Gemmatimonadota bacterium | reverse complement strand
GCGCTTCTTCGCCGACTTCGCCGCTCCGATCGCCGCCACCTTTTCTCCGATATCGAGATTCTGGAGCACCGTCCCGGCGACCCCGTGGCTGCCGACCTGGCTCTCCGCCTGAAGCCGGGGCTCGAGACCGGCATGGAGGTCATGCTCCCCCGCGGGGAGCGCTTGGGCGCCACCGAATTCGCCCCGGCATCGAAGGTGAGCTCGTTCTCGGGAAACCACCGCATGGGCGGGATCATCGCCGCTGCTGGTCCGGGCGTCCGAAAGGGGGGTGCGAAGATCCGCGGCGCCAGCGCTCTCGACCTGGCGCCCACAGTTGCGGTCCTTCTGGGGCTACCGGTCCCCGACGACACTGAGGGCCGTGTGCTCGAGGAGATTCTCGATCCGGCGTGGCTCGAAGCGAATCCCCGGCGCTCCATCGTTTCCTGGGGGAAGCGCGAAACCGGTCGCGGCATCGACGGAGGTCGAGCCGACGAGGAGTTTCGCAAGCGACTCAAGGCCCTGGGGTACTTACAATAACGTAACGACAACAATCCCATGGACAGCGAGACATCATGAGATCCTGGCTCTACCGCAAGGCGGAGCGATACGACAAGATGCTGAGCTGGTTGCACGGTGACACCGTCGGCCAGAGATTCGGCCTGATCGCCTCGATCGTGGGTGAAGGCCGACAGGTGCTCGATCTCGGGGCCGGCACCTGCAAGCTCGCCGCTTATCTGCATCCGAGCTGCCGCTACATCGGCGCCGAGCTGAATCCGACATTCAGGGCGCACGCCGAGGCTCGAGGGATCGAGACGATCGAGCTGAACGTCTTCGATTTCGCGCAATACCCTGACGATGTGGACGTGATCGTGGCCGGCGATCTGCTTCACCATCTGATCCCGAATGTGGGGGACTTCCTCCGGGGCATCGGTCGCCTGGAGATCCAGCGGATCGTGGTCTGCGAAAGCTACCCCTATGGCGCGAGCATTCTGACGCGCGTTCTCGGTCCGATCCTCGACAACGACGGCATCAACAACCTCCCCGCGAGGATCAAGCACCATCTCTTCGACGAGTTCACGGAGCAGCGTTTGCGCGACGAGATGTCGGCCGCATTCGCCGGCCGCGAGGCTCGCTTCGAGCTGCTTTCGGAACGCTCCGAGCCGGGAAGAGAGAAGAGGGGATGGGATACGATGGTGGCCAGCTTCCACCGTGATCCGCCCGCGAGAGGATAGAGCATGAGGGTTACGAGCCAGGATCTACGCGAGGCCCTCGATCGGGTGGCCTCCGGGCGAGTCGCCGTGGTCGGCGACCTTATGATCGACCAGTATCTCGACGGAGACACACTGCGCATCTCACCCGAGGCGCCTGTGCCGGTGGTCGAAGTCGAAGCAGCCCACCATCAGCCCGGGGGCGCGGCCAATGTGGCGCGCAACGTGCGCGTGCTCGGCGGAGACGTGAGCGTAGTGGGCCTGGTCGGGGCCGATCCAGCCGGCAAGGATCTCGTGCGTCTCCTGGAGGATCAGGGTGTGCCGGCCGCCGGTTTGGTCGAGGACGGGGAGCGCCCGACCACCGTCAAGACGCGGGTGAGGGCGCGGGGGCAGCAGATCGTTCGGGTCGATCGGGAGCGCTCGGATCCGGCTTCGCCCGAATGTGAGGAGGCATTGATCCAAGCCGCCTTCGAGGCGATCGAGCGCAGTGACGCTCTTCTTCTGGAGGACTACGACAAGGGTGTGCTGACCCCTGGATCGATCGAGCGACTCGTGGCATTTGCGTCCGACGCGGGGAAGCCGGTCACGGTCGATCCGAAGTTCCGGAACTTCTTCCGCTACGAAGGTGTGACGCTTTTCAAACCGAATCTGCAAGAGGTCGAGAAGAGCATGGGGACTGAGCTCGACGGCGATAAAGAGACTCTCGATGCGGGGCCGGAGCTGCGCCGGCGGCTCCACTGCGAAGCGGTTCTGCTGACACGCGGGCATCGCGGAATGACCCTCTTCGACAGCGATCGTGAACCTCCTTTCTCGTTGCGACCGAGCGCCCGCGAGGTGTTCGACGTATCGGGCGCGGGAGACACGGTAATCGCGACCCTCACCCTTGCCGTGGCGGCCGGTGTGCCGCTGCGTGTCGCAACGGTGCTCTCGAGCATCGCGGCCGGGATCGAGGTCGGGCGCATGGGCGTCTCCGCGGTAGAGCCCGCCGAGATACTGGCGGCGATCGGAGAAGGCGAGCGTACATGGGGCGAATAGTGGATCGGGCCGAGGGCCGCCGCGCTTGCGAAGAAGCTCGGCGATCGGGCAAGCGGGTCGTGTTCACCAACGGGTGCTTCGATCTGCTCCATCACGGACATGTGGCTGCACTCGAGACGGCGAGGTCATTCGGTGGCTTTCTCGTAGTGGCGGTCAATGACGACGAATCGGTCAGGCGACTCAAAGGAGCGACTCGTCCGCTGCTACCCCTCGAGGGGCGTACGCGCATCTTGGCCGCTCTGGAAGCGGTCGATCTGATTGTCCCCTTCTCTGAAGACACTCCGCTCGATACCGTCCTGGCGCTGCGGCCCGACGTGTTGGTCAAAGGCGAGGATTATCGGAATCGAGAGGTCGTCGGAGGCGATGAAGTGCGCTCATGGGGCGGGACAGTCGAGCTGGTGCCGATGATCGAGGGAGTATCGACGAGCGAGTTGCTGCGTCGGATTCGGCTTTCCGCGGAGAGGGAGGAATTATGAGAGTAGTGCGTCGTCTGCTGGCTTTTCTGGTGGTCTCTTGGGGAATAGCTGCGGCGTTGTCGGTGCTCTGGGTGCGGCCTTGGGCTCCGCTCGATGTCGTTCTGGCTGATCCCGACGCCGCCCCCGAGGGCTGGAAGACGCTGATCGGAGCGATGCACGTGCATACGCTCGCCTCAGACGGAGGGGGAACGGTTCACGAAGTGGCTCGTGATGCAATCGCGGCCGAGCTGGACTTCGTAGTGCTCTGTGATCACAACACACTTCGCACCGCCGAAGAGGAGGGGGATTATCTCGGGTTGCTGGTGCTTTCCGGCATCGAGTGTTCCCTCGGCAGCGACGGGCACGTCATATTCTTCGGTTCCTCTGGCCTGCGAGACGAAGATGTGGGGCATGGGGGCCGCCGTTTCTACGATGCTCTCTCGCGTTCGCGCGTGCCCTTCGTCGCGCACCCGACGAACAAGCGCCATCCCTGGGCCGCCGACGTCTGGCCGGCCGGTGGGGGAATGGAGCTGATGAGCTTCAACTCGTCTTGGCGGAATCGCTCCCCCCTCGAGCTCGCGGCAGCGGTTTTGGCGATCCCATTCGAACGCCGCGCTGCGTTCGCGTCGCTCATTCGGGACCCTGCCGACGAGCTGGCGCTCCTGGCGACGCTCGACTCGCCCTCGCCCCTGATCGGGTCGGTCGATGCCCACTCCCGACTCGACCTCATCGGCGACACGATGCTTCGATTCCCCAGGTACCAAGACCTCTTTCGTGTGTTGGCCACTCGTGTCTACGTGCCTTTGCCGTGGCCATCGAGCGCTTCGGCGCGGCTGGAGCTCGTGCGCGAGGCGCTGGAGGTCGGGCGTTCCGACGTCGTGGTGCCTGCATTCGGCGTGGTCCCGCCCCTGGCCTTTGTCGCCGAGACAGTGGAGGGCCGGATCGAGCTCGCTGGCGCGCGATTGCCCGTCAGCATAGTGACGAAGCTCAGCATCGACCTTGCGGCCAGCGGGGTCGGGATCGACCTGAGGTTGATCCACGACGGCAAGGTGCACTCGCACTTGGATCCCGATTCAACTCCACGGATCGTCGTGCTCGATCCGGATCCGGGCGTTTGGCGGGTCGAGGTGAGGCAGGTTCGGGGGCAGGACGGCCACGGAGAACGGACTCTCCATCCGTGGATCTTCTCCAACGCCATTCACCTCACGGAGTTGAAGCTCCCGGAGTAGCCGTTTCGACTGAAAACATGGGCCGGCGCCCTCGCCAAAGACGGGACACCGACCCATTATGCACCAAGCCCCAAGGAGGCGGTCGGCATAACTAATCCGGGTGCGCGTCGGGGGAGACGCTATACGGTGCTTGGTGTATCCCTCATCTTTTCGCAAGCGGTGTGCCATGCCGATCGATGCGTGCACGAGGGACGCCGATCATGGCCCCGATGCTCCGAAGGCGGCCAACGGGTTGAGTTTGGCTCCCCGGGTCAGGAATCGACTCCAGCCGTTCGGCTCTCACTCGTCACGCGGGGATTGCCGATCTGGCGCATATCAGGCGTCGCCTTGATGCGAAGCTTGTCACGGTGACAGACCGAGTGGACTATCGCCACCGATGCCGCACCAACCTCTATGGGTGCATGGAGGCTCCATGCAATTCGGCCCACAACTTGCGCGCAATTTCGGTCGATGAGGCAAGCCCTCGGCTTGGTGGTTCAATCGATCACACCCAATCGGATACCGCACTTCAATGGAGCAGCAGAGCTCGGATTCGATCCGCTCCTCGCCCATCGACGGCGCTCGGCCCCCGGTCCTGTTGCTGATCGACGATTCGCCGGGCTTTCTGCGCGCGGCGAGCAGAGTCCTCGCGAGTGATGGGATGGTCGTCAAGGTCGCTTTGACGACTCGGCAGGCGACGGAGATTCTCGAGACCTATCCGATCGACGGTGTGCTGCTCGACGTCGTGCTTCGCGGCAGCGACGGCCTCGCGTTTCTCCGCAAGCTCGCCACGGACTACCCGAACGTGAGAGCATCGGTAGTGACCGGTCATCTGAGCGGGCGCGTCATATCGGAGGCAAGGCGCTATCGCGCTCTCGATGTGCTCTCCAAGCCCGTTCACGGCACCGAGCTACTCGATATCGCCAGAGCGCTCGTGTGGCACGAGCCGAACGAAGAGTCGGAGTAGGCGAGCTCAGCCGATTCCCCACTCCGCCAGGCGCCGGTAGATCGTACGAGGCGCGATACCGAGAACCAGGGCGGTCTTTCTCTTGTCTCCACCGCTGCGATTCAGAGTTCTCAGGATCA
>CAZFNT010000297.1:0-5667 GCA_964520315.1 uncultured Gemmatimonadota bacterium | reverse complement strand
CGACCTTCTTTTGTTGGAAGATCGCGTCGTGCGAACGCCGATCCTTCGAGTCCCACACCCCCGCATGTGCGGGCGACGCTTTGTGCTGGTGCCCCTCGCGGAGGTGGCTCCCGAAGCGCGCCACCCCCTCAACGGACTGACGGCCGCGGAGCTGCTCAGCCGCTGCCCTGAGACTCACGCCCTTCGCCGAATCGGGTCGCTCGAGCCGAGTGGAGCGCTGGTTCCTTGCTAAAGACGCCCGCCTACATCGTCGTCGAGGGCGTGATCGGTGTGGGAAAGACCACCCTGGCGACCATGCTGGCCAATCGTTTGCAGGGCACCCTCATCAAGGAAGAGGTCGAAGAGAACCCCTTCTTGGCTCGCTTCTACAGAGATCAGGAGGGGTTTCGCTTCCAGACCCAGATGTACTTCCTGCTCTCCCGCTTTCGCCAACAGGGCGATCTCGCTGAGCCCGATCTCTTCTCGCAGTACGTCGTTTCGGACTACCTCTTCGCGAAAGACCGGATCTTCGCCTGCCTCAACCTCGACGACGATGAGCTCGCGCTCTACGACCGGGTCCACAAGGCGCTCCAGGAGCAGATCCCGGGTCCCGATCTGGTGATCCACCTTCAGGCGAACACCGATCGACTCATGAGCCGAATCGCCAAGCGTGATCGTGAATTCGAACGATCGATCGACAGGGATTACATTCACAGGCTCAACGAGGCTTACAACTACTTCTTCTTCCACTACGAGGGTGGGCCGCTCCTGGTCGTCAACACCGACGATATCGACTTCGTAGCCAACGAATCGCACTTCGAGGATCTCGTGAAGGAAACCCTCGAAGGTGCCAGCGGTACACGTTACTACGTGCCGAGCGCGGAAGGGCTGCGCAGCGGTGGCCGATCGAAGCCGGCGGAGGGCGGAGCCTCGAAGGAGGAGACGGCGCCATGAAGGCGATGACCGTACAGGCGCTGCGCAAGATGAAGCGCGCCGGTGAGAAGATCGCGATGGTCACCGCCTACGATCAGCTCTTCGCCGCGCTGGCCGACGAGGCCGGGATCGATGTGATTCTGGTCGGCGACTCCTTGGGCATGGTGGTCCAGGGGCGCCCGACGACCCTCGGCGTGACTCTCGACGAGATGATCTACCACACCCGCTGCGTGATGGCGCGCCCGCGCCGCTGCCTCGTCGTCGGCGATCTGCCCTTCGGGTCGTACCAGGCGTCGGTCGAGCAGGCGGTCGACTCCGCCTGCCGGATGATGGCCGAGGCGGGCTGCGGGGCCGTGAAGTTGGAGGGCGGCGAGGAGTTCGCCGATCGCGTCGAAGGGATCGTGCGCGCCGGTGTGCCGGTTATGGGTCATGTGGGCCTGACGCCTCAGTCGATACACAAGTTCGGGGGTTACAGGCTGCAAGGCCGCGACGCCGCTAGCGCCCGAGAGATCGCCCGCGGTGCCCGCGCCCTGCAAGATGCCGGCGCGTTCTCCGTGGTTCTCGAGAAGGTGCACGCGCAGGTCTCCGCCCGGATTACCCGTGCCCTCGAAATGCCCACTATCGGCATCGGCTCCGGTCCCGTCTGCGACGGCCAGGTGCTCGTATTGCACGATCTGCTCGGCCTCTTCGAGGAGTTTCAGCCGCGCTTCGTCAAACGCTACGCGCGACTCGCGGGTGAGATCCGCGAGGCCCTGAGCACTTACGCCGACGAGATCCGTGGCGGCATCTTCCCCGGCCCCGAGCACAGCTACGGCATCGGGGGCGGTGGCGGTGCCGATCCGGGCAGCGAGTTACCTTCCGGCGAGATCGAGAACGAAGGAAGCCCCACCGGATGATCGTAGCGAGAAGGGTGGTGGAGCTTCGTCGAGCCCGTGCGGAGATCGAGGGGAGAACGGTCGCCTTCGTCCCCACGATGGGATTCCTGCACGCCGGCCACCTCTCTCTCGTTCGCGAGGCCTCCCTGCGCGCCGATCACGTCGTCGCCTCTATCTTCGTGAATCCGCTTCAGTTCGGCCCCGGCGAAGATCTCGACCACTATCCACGCGATGAAGAGAGCGACCTTGAGAAGCTCCGCGGCGCAGGGGTGCATATCACCTTTCTGCCCACCGAAGCCGAGCTCTACCCGGCCGGCTTCGCGACCCGGGTCCACGTGGAGGGCTCCCTCGCCGAGCGCCTCTGCGGCGCCGCCCGCCCCGGCCATTTCGATGGCGTCGCGACCGTCGTAACCCGCCTATTCGGGCTCGTTCGCCCGCATGTCGCCGTCTTCGGCGAGAAGGACTACCAGCAACTCTCGATCGTGCGTCGTATCAGCGAAGACCTGGCGCTCGGCCCCGAAATCGTGGGCGCGCCGATCGTGCGAGAGCCCGACGGGTTGGCCATGAGCAGCCGCAATGCTTATCTGAGCGACAGCGGCCGCGGCGATGCGCTTGCCCTTCAACGGAGTCTGCGCTCCGGCCGCGAGGCGATCGAGCAAGGGGAGAGATCGGCCGCGGCGATCGTCGCGGGCATGTCGCGAGTCCTCTCCGAGCCCGCCACCGTAGAGCCTGACTATGTGGAGCTCCTCCGCGAATCCGATCTGACCCCTTTCGGCGCCGACCCGATCCGAGGCCGAGTTCTTCTCGCTGTGGCCGCTCATATCGGCGAGACGCGGCTCATCGACAACTGTGTCGTGGACGGAGGCAAATGAACATCCCAGTCACATCCCTCATCCTCGCCGCCGGGCTAGGAACCCGCATGCGCTCCGAGCGCGCGAAGGTGCTTCACCGCGTGGGTGGCCGCACTCTGGTCGAGTGGGTGATCTCGGCCCTCGGCGAAGCGGGCGTCGAGCGGCATATCGTCGTCGTTGGGCATCAGGCCGACGAGGTCCGGGCTCTCTGCGCCGCCCCCGGCGTGAGCTTTGCGCTGCAGACCGATCAGAAGGGAACCGGCCACGCGGCCCAGTGCGCGCGAGACCAGCTCCCCGCGGGCGACGAGGTCGTCCTCGTCACGGTTGGCGACGCTCCCCTCGTACTGCCGGAGACCTACCGCGCAATGCTCGATCACCGTCGCGAGCGCGATGCCGACGCCACCATTCTCACCGCCTTTCCACCGGACCCCACCGGCTACGGCCGCGTCGTTCACGACGAGGCCGGTCGCGTTTTGCGGATCGTGGAGCACCGCGACGCCACCGAAGTCGAGCGGGCCGTCGGCGAGGTCAACAGCGGCATCTACGCCTTCCGTGCGTCGCGGCTGCAAAGCTCGCTCGATCGCCTGCGCCCCGACAACGACCAGGGCGAGCTCTACCTGACCGACACCATCGCCACGATCGCGGCCGACGCCGGAGCCGTGCATGCCATCGCGGCCGATGATCCAGACGAGCTCATGGGGATCAACACTCGTGCACAGATGGCCGAGGCCGGCCGCGTCCTGATCGGGCGCAAGCTCGAGGCCCTGATGACCGCCGGTGTCACCATCGAGCACCCCGGCGCCACCTGGATCGAGCCCACGGTCGAGATCGGTCGCGATACCGTCATCGAGCCCTTCGCGCACATCTCCGGTCGAACCGACATCGGAACCGGCTGCCGCATCGGCGCGGGATCGATCCTACGTGACGCGAAGATCGGCAAAGGGGTGTCGGTCCCCCCGGGGGAGAAGCTATTTGGGACGCGCTAGATGAGCTCGAAGACCCGCCGCAGGCCACGCAGGGGCGCGAACCGCCCTCAACCGGCCACCACCTCCTCGGTTCTGGTCCTAATTGCTCTTGGCACCGTCGCGTTGGTCGGGCTCTACTCCTCGATCGGCGGCATGCTGAGGCCGCGCGCGATCCTGAAAGGCGCCGATGTCGAAATCGCGGGGCGCCCTCGCCTCGAGATCCGCAACGGCTGCGGCGAGAAAGGGCTCGCTCAAGAGGCCAAGCGGCGGCTGATCGACATCGGATTCGATGTCGTGCACACCGGCAACGCCGAGGATTTCCGCTACATTCGCTCGATCTTCATCGATCTCAAAGGCGATCTTCCCAAGGCCCGTGAGCTGGCGACCGCGATCGGCTGTCCAGAGGTTATCCAGCAGCTAGAGCCGGGGCCGCTCGCCGATTTCAGGATCGTTCTAGGCTCCGACCACGAGGATTTGAAATGGTAGAATTGAACCGATCCGCTCGAAGCTCCGCGCTCCGGGCGGCGACCTTGGCGCTCGAAAAGAAGGCGGAAGACGTCCTCGTGATCGAGATCGGTCAGGTTTCCAACGTCGCGGATTACCTCGTCATCTGTAGCGGTCTCTCAGACGTACACGTGCGCGCCGTAGCGGAGTTCGTTCGCCGTCAGCTCAGCAAGGAGGGGGTCCGCTCCCACCACACCGAAGGCGCGGAGCACGGGAACTGGGCGCTCACCGATTTCATCGATGTCGTCGTGCATGTCATGCAGCCGAAGGTCCGTGATTACTACAACCTCGAAGGTCTTTGGGCGGACTGTCCGCAAAAGCGCTACGACGAATCGTCCGATCCGATGGGGGATGGCGAAGGCTCCTGGGGAGAGGTGGACCGGAGCGTTCAGCCCAATCCGAGAGAGGAGATCGCATGAAGCTACTGGTCGTGGGCTCGGTGGCCCTGGATTCCATCCGCACGCCCCGCGCGGAGGTGATCGATGAGCTCGGGGGATCGGCGACCTACTCCTCGTTGGCGGCGAGCTCATTGGCCGACACCGGGATCGTCGCTGTAGTGGGGACCGATTTCCCCGGAGCCTCGCGCGCCCTGCTCGACGAGGCCGGCGTCGATCTCGAAGGGCTCAGGTCGGTGGAAGGGCGGACCTTCCGCTGGTCCGGCGTCTACGGGGAGGACCCGAACGATCGCTCCACACTCGACACTCAGCTCAACGTCTTCGCCGACTTCGAGCCGAAGCTGCCGGCGCGCTGCCGCGACGTGCCCTACGTCTTTCTCGGGAATATCCACCCGGCTCTCCAGACCAAAGTGCTCGATCAGGTGAGCGCGCCGAAGTTGGTGGCCTGTGACACGATGAACTTCTGGATCGAGGGCGAGCGTGAGGCTCTCGACCGTGTCTTGCCCCGAATCGATCTCTTGTTAGTCAACGACGAAGAGGTCAAACTTCTATCAGGCGAAACCAATCTTCTGATCGGCGCGCGGGCGATCCTCGAGGTCGGTCCGAAGGCGGTTGTCGTCAAGAAAGGAGAGCATGGGGCGATGCTCGTCACCGAGGAGGGCATCTTCGTGGCGCCCGCACTGCCCCTGGCGAACGTAGTCGATCCAACGGGCGCCGGCGACTCTTTCGCCGGGGGGCTCATGGGACGGTTGATCCAGGAGAGTAGCTTCGATGAAGAGGCATTGCGCAGAGCGATCGTGTGGGGAACGGTCACCGCTTCGTTCTGCGTGGAGCGCTTCGGAGTGAGCGGGCTCGTCGAGATGAGCGACAGGGGCCACGCGGACCGAATGAAAGCGTACCGAGAAGCGACGCGCATAGACTACTAGGCAGAGGGCGAATGGAGAAGGCACCCATCGATCGGTCGGTCGACACCCAGATCCAGGACTGGATCGGGGCGATTTTGGCGGGAACACCGGGGGTACATGATGTTCGCGTGCTCGTGGGGGCAGACGACGATGTCGACGGGGTGCTGGTCCGAGTGGAGAGCCCCGAAGTAGCCGAGGCGGTTCGGCTGAAGCTGGCCACCGGGTCGGAAAGGCCCGACGCGCACCGCCTCGATCCGGAG
>CAZFNT010000296.1:0-5760 GCA_964520315.1 uncultured Gemmatimonadota bacterium | reverse complement strand
CGGGGCGGGGGTCTCGGGTCTCGTGGCCGCTCGTACGCTGCGACAGCGCGGCGTCACCAGCGTCCGCGTGCTCGAGGGTCGCGGCCGCGTCGGCGGGCGCACGCTGAACCGACCGATGATCGGCGGTGGCCTCTCCGAAGACGGAGGCCATTGGATCGGTCCAACGCAGGGAGCAGTGCTGCGCCTGATGGATGAGTTGGGAATCGAGAAGTACGCCTTCTATCGGGCCGGACGATCGGTCGACGACACCGACACAGGGATCGGCGCACCCGGATACCTCGACTACCTACAGGCGCGCCAGCGGCTCAACAATATGGCCATGACCGTACCCGTGGACCGCCCGTGGGATGCGCCCAATGCCGACCTGTGGGACGCCATGACGCTGCAAGAGTGGATGGACCAGAACATGTGGACCGAGGGTGGCAAGATCCTCATCTCGGCAGATCCATGGTGGCACTCAGCTTCTGTCCCTTCGGCTGGCCGAGCAGCTCGGCGACGCGGTCCGACTCGACGCCGCGGTGGACGTCATCGACTACAGCGGCGAGCTGGTGCGCATTCAATATCGTGACACTTTGATATCGGCACAGAAAGTGATCATCGCGATGATGCCGTTGGACGCAGACCGCATCATGTTCCTCCCGGCCCTGCCCCGCCAGAGGGCTGCATTGCAGCGCGCCTGGATGGCCTCTCCCGCGATGGTGGTCAATGTCTCGTACGAGACACCATTTTGGCGAGAGCAGGGCCTGAGCGGGATCGCATACAGCGACAGCGAGTACCTTGCCATCACCTTTGACCAATCCCCTCCAGACGGATCGGCGGGAGTGATCATGGGGTTTGCGAACAACGATCTCGGAATCCCGCCCCGTTACGACGACAGACTGGCGGGCACGATCCGTTCCCTGACGAAGTTCCTTGGCGAGCAGGCGAGGAACGCCCTCGACTTCAAGCAGTACGATTGGGACGAAGACCCCATGTCCGCCGGTGCGGTCTCCGTTCTTCGCCCCCATGTGCTCACGCGTTTCGGGCCGGCGAACGGGCCGCGCGCAGGGTGGCTTCCGAGCTCAGGAGATAGGCACAATGAATAAGAACACTTCCTTCGGCTTCCGTGCGACACCTCGGCTCGTTGTGTGTCTACTCGCCATTGTCATGACCAGGGCGAACGCCATCAACGCCTACTATGATCAGAAATGTGCCTCTTGCCACGGCGATGACTCGGTGACCTGCAACGGATGCCACCAGCACGGTGGCTATGGGCTGGATCCACAGCCCGACAAGCCCGAATACGCCCCGGGGGACAAGGTGCGCATTTCCTTTGACGGCGGGCGCAAGTACGGCTGGGGGCGAGGGCGACTCGAAGATGCCGGTGGCACCGAGATCAGCCGCCGCACCGGGCCGACCTTCTCTGGCGACGACGGCATTGCGCCGGTCGAGTTCCCCATGGAGCTGATCGGCCGCGCTCCGGGGGAGGCGGGTGAGCACCGGTGGTCCTCGCGCTACTTTGGCAACGACAACGGCTGGGGCCACGGTGAGATCGAGGTAGAGACATTGATCCGCGTGGGCGCCACGGCACCTGTGGTGGTGGACGCGATTCCGGGCGTGAGCCCGTGGTTTTTCACGGCGGAGGGCGGTGAAGGTGTGTTCGAGATCGAGCTGCGCAACACCACTGACCACGCCGTCGAGCTCGACGTCTGGATCCAGGCCCTGCTTTCGAGCGGGCACGAGGTGGGCCCGCTGCTCCCTCCGCTCGAGCTCACGATTCCAGCGAACGTGACTGGGGTGCGCGAGGTTTCATTGACCCTGCCTGGGGCGGCGCCCTCCGGTGTCTACTCTCTCGAGGTCCTCGGTGGTCGCCACCAGGCGGGTGAGGTATTCGACGCAGATTCGTTTGCGTTCGTGAAGCGACCCTGAGCTCACCTTGTTCACCGAAACTCCACTACGACACCGTAGATTCGTGCGTGACCTGTATGGCGTGGAGCTCCGCGCCGCGGCACCTGGGTCCGCGGGATCGCTTCATCGGCTGGTCGGCTGATGCGCGCCGGCGCAATATCCGATTCGTCGCCTACAACAGTCGTTACCTGATTGTGCCGTGGGTACGGGTGCCGCACCTGGCCTCGCATCTCTTGGGCCGCATTCGGTTTGAAAACGGAGAAGACCCGTCAGGTTGTCGCGAGCAAGGCCGGCGAAGCCGAGCAAGACCCCGATGGAAGGTGGTTCACGGGGCAGCCGGCCTGCTGCAGCCTGTGCACGAAGAGCTCATACGCAAGGCCGCCCAGGGTGAGGTGTTGCACAACGACAACACCACGATGAAGATCCTCGACATCCAGCGCCCACTGCCCCTGCTCGATCCGGATGCCGCCGAGGAGCGCAGGGGGATCTTCACTTCCGAATGCGACGCCGGGTGAGCCCAACTCGTAGGGCGAGTCGGAACCGAGATTGGCAGGGCGCGCGGTAGGCCGAGATTTGGAACAAGTCGCAAGGAGGATCGGGGGCCTGGTGTGCCAATGCTGAGCCAGCCCTGTCCCGCAAAACTTGCGGCTCCCACGGCGTCCGGCGCCGAGGCGGCTTCCTTGCCACTGCGATCTCCGGCCATGTTCTCGGCCCTTCCCTCCCTCCGCTCTTCACTTCCTCCTCCTGCTCTTCTCGGGCTGGGTCAACCGCCACCAGCTGCGGGTCATCGACCACCTGATCGAAGAGATGCGGGTGGACGGTTTCGGATTTGACGTGCAGGATCAGCTCGAGTCACTGGGCAACCCGGACGGTGCCACCAGCGGGCGAGTGGGGGAAGACCTGGTGAGTCCCAAGGTGTCTCTCATTTGGCGCCCGGATCCCTCGCTCGATCTCTTTCTCAACGGCGGGCGAGGATTTCATTCCAATGACGCCCGTAGCGCGACCGCTGACCCGGGGGCCACCCACCTTGCGTCCGCCCGTGGTAGCGAGCTCGGGGCCCGAGTGCGCGTCGCGGATCGTCTCTCAGCCTCGGCCGCCGCTTGGTGGCTGTCGAGCGACGAAGAGCTCCTCTGGGTGGGCGATGGTGGAGAGCCCAAGTTCTCCGGAGAGACCGAGCGCTGGGGCCTCGACCTGGAGGCGCGTCTGGCAGCGCGCCAATGGCTCTCGCTCGACGCGGACTTGAACTTGGCCGATGGGCGCGCGGTCGGCGAACCGCAGGGGGCTGATCATATTCCGCTCGCGCCCCGGATCACTTCCACCGGTGGATTGACGGCGAACTACCCAACGGGCGTGTTCGGGACCTTGCGGTACCGGCTCATCGGCGACCGGCCCGGAAAGAAACAAACGCGCCACCTCGCATCCCATCTTCGGGCCATCTTCGACCGATGCCTCAATATGGCTCGTCGGAGTCATCGAACATGAACTCCTCAACCTTGCGCGGCAAAAAGTCCCGTATACAGCAACTTCAGGAACTCCGCGATCGGCAGCGCCAACACCTTCCCGCTCCTGAATCGCTCCTGGCCGCGATAGACCACGTATCCACTGGTCACATGACCGGCGTCGATCATCTCATTGATCGTCTTTGCGTACTCCGATCGCCATTTGCTGGACGCCTTCACTTCAATCGCGATGGTCCGTCTGCCCTTGGACCAGATGAAGTCGATTTCCTTGGAGCCAACGATGGACCAGAAGAAGAGCCGGCCACCCACTCCCAGGTAGGAAATGGCGGCACGAAGCTCATGGAGCACATACCCCTCGAGCAGTGGGCCGGCATCGGCGGCGGCCAAGGGTTCATCACTCTCGTCCAAAATCGCGCGCACTACTCCCGGGTCGAAGATGTAGAACTTCGGCTTTCCATACTCCCGCACTTTGGCCCGGGGCTGCCAGGCCGGCAAAAACGAACCAACCAGGGTGTCGACCAACACATCGAAAAAACGCTGAACAGTGGTGCGTGCCACCGCAGCATCGCGTGAGATTGACGCCACGTTGACGACTTGTCCATGCATGAGTGCGGCGACCAGAAGGAAACGGTGGAATGAACCAAGGTCCTTGACCAGCGCTTCCTGCTGGATCTCCTGGAGCAGATAGGTGTGAACATATGCGCGTAGCTTGTCGACGCGATAATCCTGGTCGGTACAGATACCGGGCAATGAGCCATATCTGAGGACCGCTTCGAGATCGAAGTCCCCACGGAGTTCCTGAGCGACAAGGGGAAACATAGCGCGGTCAATCACGCGCCCGGCCAGCAGGTTCACATCCAGGCGCCGCAGCTTGCGAGCGCTGGATCCGCACAGAGCAAACCTGTAGCGATCACCGTGACGAGAAATCAGGTCGTGGATCTCGTTCAAGAGCACAGGAAGCCGCTGCACCTCATCCACGACGATCCAGGAGTCAGGCGGGTGGGCCTCTACTCTCTCGCGGAAGGTCCTCGCCGCAGCCAGCAAGGGAAGGTAGTGCTCATCAAGAAGGAGATTGAACCACAACGCGTCCGCCAGGTGGTCTCGCAGCCAAGTAGTCTTGCCGGTTGAGCGCGGACCAAAAAGAAAGAAGGAATGTTCCGGGACTCCTGGAAGCCGTGCATACATGGCGGGCAATTTAGCATGAATAATGCCCGTGCATGTCACAAATTGTCGGCCATGCTGCTTCGCGGGCTTCAATCCGGGGGCATTACAGACCTCAACCCGTCCGCAATCCGCCCCGCGGTATCCGGCCCCACCAGATCGTCCCGCACTTCGATCTCCAAGTAGGGCAATCCCGATTCCTGGCCGTGCCGCGCGATCGAGTAGATCTTGCCCTCGAATCCCGAGTAGGGCTGGTTGTCCCGCGCCTCGCCCGCGTGGGTTGACAGGTAGCAGCGCAGACGCTCCGCAATCTCGTAGCGCCCGTCGTGCAGAATCCCAAAATGATAGGGCCGCTCTTCAGCACCGAGAGTTCGCGTAAAGCTGTGGATACTCACGAGCACGGTGAGCGAAGGATGCGCCGCGATCTCCGCGTCGATTCTGTCGTGGTAAGGTGCGTGCCAGCCCTCGAGGCGGCGCACCCGCTCCTGCTCGTTCACGTCGGCGTTGAAGGGCACGAGGATGCCATCGACGGAGCGCTCGATGAGCTCCGGATCGAGGGGATCCCGGTTCGCGTCCACCCAAAGACGCGAGAATCCGGCTAGAACCGCCGGCGCACCCAAGACACTGGCGAGCGCGCGGGTCAACCGAGCCGCACCCACATCGCTAGCACGATGTTCCGCCCAGGGGCTGGGGTTCGGCGCCGAAATCCCCACGGGCAGCGCGTCGCTGGCATGCTCACAGGCCAGGAGAATACGCGGTCGCGACGCGGACGACGCGATGGTGAAGAGAGGCTTCATGTTGGAGCCTGAGGTTTCACGGTTCCGGGGCCACACTGCGAAACAATAGAGCCTACGCTAACGACATCATACATTCAACAGCCATATAGTGTCGCATGAATTGCGCGTCATACTTGGCGGCGCTTCGTCTGATATGGGGCACAGGGACCTGCGGCGATCTACACACGGCCTACACACCGCCTCGCGAGGATAGCGGTGGAACGGGACCCTCTTATTTTGTGGGATGGCGCGGTTTAGCTGGCCTCTCGACACGGCGTTTGCGCAATTGCGCAGGCGGTGCGCTTGGAGTACAACGCGCTGAAGCGACGCGTTGAGGCACTGGATGACGACGCGCAAGCGAGAGGCGGGCTGGCGACCGCGGCCCTTGTGGAGCTTCGTCCGTCCGTGTCTTCCAACTCGACGCCGACCAGCGAGATCGTGGTGGAGGTATCGGATGTTGGCGGGCGCCGGATGAC
>CAZFNT010000295.1:0-5776 GCA_964520315.1 uncultured Gemmatimonadota bacterium | reverse complement strand
TCAGTTGGTAGAGCGCTGCGTTCGCAATGCAGAGGTCAGGGGTTCGAATCCCCTCAGCTCCACCAGATCGTCCCCGTCGGCCCGCCCACGCGGGTCGGCGGGAGCGCTGACCACGATTTTCGCGGCCGGGTGGACGCGCAAGGTCAGGTCCCGCGCAACCCGAGTCGGCCGAACCCCGCCAGGACCGGAAGGTAGCAACGGCAGGTCGATCCTCGAGTGTGCAGCGGGGAAGCCTGGCCCGAGCTCCCCCGGTCGCTCTAAATGGGCTCCACAGCCCCTCTTACCCACCTCGGCGGCCTGATGTCAGACCAAGGCTTCTACACGGTCCTCGCGCGCAAGTACCGCCCTCGCCGCTTCTCCGAGCTCGTCGCTCAGGACGCCATCGCCACCACCCTGCGCAACGCCCTCGCCTCTGAAAAGGTCTATCACGCCTACCTTTTCACCGGCCCCCGCGGCGTCGGCAAGACCACCTCGGCCCGCATCCTCGCCAAGGCCCTCAACTGCCCCGACGCCACCGACTCAGACCCCTGCGGCACCTGCTCCACCTGCCTGCGCATCGCCGAGGGCTCTCACGACGACGTTCTCGAGATCGACGGCGCCTCGAACAACGGAATCCAGCAGGTGCGAGAGCTGCGCGAGAGCGCCGCCTACGTTCCAAAAGAGAGCAGATTCAAGATCTACATCATCGATGAAGTGCACATGCTCACGACCGCGGCCTTCAACGGTCTTCTCAAGACCCTCGAGGAGCCGCCCCCGCACGTCGCCTTCATCATGGCCACCACGGAGCCTCAGAAGATCCCGGCGACCGTCCAGTCACGCTGCCAGCGTTTCGACTTCAAGCGCCTCACACCCGAAGAGATCGCCGACCGCGTCGTCCACATCGCCGCCGAAGAGGGGATCGAGATCGACGAGCAGGCCGTCTACCACATCGCCCGCCTCGCCGACGGATCGATGCGCGACGCCCAGTCTCACCTCGACCAGCTCCTCGCCTTCTGCGGCGCGAAGATCACCGGCGACGAGGCCGCCCGTGCCCTCGGCATCGTGCCCGACGAGCACTTCCTCGCCTGCTCCGCTTTCATCGCCCAGCGCTCGGCCGAAGAGGTCTTTCCTTTCGTCGAGCGCCTCTACACCGACGGGCTCGACCCCGGTCTCTTCCTTTGTGGCTACGTCGACCACCTGCGCACCCTGATAGCCCTCGGCCTCGGCGCCACGCCCCCCGAGATTGGCCGCATGCCCGAGGCTCTGCGCGAGACCCACGAGAAGATCGCCACTCAGACCCCCGTCGGCGACCTGATCCGCGCCGCCCGAATCGTCGCCGAGTCGGAACGCAGCATCCGCACCGCCCCCCACCCCCGGATCGAGCTCGAGCTCACCCTCGTCCGCCTCGCCACCCTCACCTCGACCGTCGACCTACAAGATGTCTTGAGCGGCATAGGCAAGGAAACACCCAAGAGCGCCGTGGCGCCCGCACCCCAAAAGCGCCGGGTGGGGCCCGAGACGAGCGGGAGGGCTCGCCGCCCTTTTGACCCCCGGGGGGATTCGAACCCCGCCACAAATCGATCTGAGAGCGCACGCAAAGCGAGCCCGTCGGCGCGGGTGCAGACTTCTGCTGCAGCGAAGGAATCGTCGCGACCGGAGCTCGCATCGTCCAAAAAGAGCGGCCTTGCGCCCAGGGCTGAGCAGATCGCCAATCTGCCACGCAAGCTGGCCGAGAAGCTGCGAGCCGACCTACCTTTCGTGAGTGCTGCCGTGGCCAAGGCGTCGATCGAAAAAGGTGATGCCAACACTCTGCGCTTCGTGCTGGCACCCGCCAACCGCTCCGCTCTGTCACGAATGCAAGGCACCGAGACCCTTGCCCGCATCGAAGCGGAGGCGGGCGACGTGCTGGGGGGCGCCGTCGAGATCGAAGTGGTCGTCGCCAGCGAGAAGGGGCGGGAGAAGGCGCGTCAGGGGCGCGTGCCCGGGCGCAAGCCGCGGAAGCGCGAAGCGGGGGAGTTGGTGAAGATCGCGGCCGATGAGCCCTTGGTGCGCGATGTGATGGAGCATTTCGATGTGGTGGGTTAGGGTCCACGCAGAAATAGCTGTCACAAAATGGGATTGACCTCTTTCTCGGGATAGATGCGCCCGGGCTCGAAAACCTGAGCGATTTGCTCCAGCACGATGAGTCGCTTCTTCAGCCTTCCCGGACGAAGACAGGTCGTTGTTTACGCGGTGTCAATCCGTTCTTGCAGCTATCGATATGGATTCCGAGTCTCCGATGTTACCAGGGCCGCGCGAAGCCATTTGCGTCTCATCCCGCCGCCGTTGTAGCGTTGGGTGATTGTCCTCCCTTGGAGTAGTGCCGATTCCCCGCAGAGGACCCAGCGCCATGACCCCCTCCACACTCTTCCGCGGAGGCCCCATCTACTCGATGCTCCGGCCGCGTCTCGACGGGGGCGCTTTGCTCTGCCGTGGACGATCGATCGACTACGTTGGACCGGAGGCGGGCATCGATCGCGCGTGGGCGCGCGGTGCCGAAATCGTGGAGCTGGAGGGCCGGCCGCTGCTGCCGGGATTCTGCGACAGCCACGCACACCTGATACTCGCGGCGCAGCAGTTCGCGGCCCTCGATCTGCGCGATGTCGTTACGCTCGGTCAACTCGAAAACGTTGTTGCCGACCGAGCGAACGCCGCCGCCGCGGGTGAGTGGATCAACGGCTACGGTTGGGAACGCGCAGCCCTCCTGAGCGAAGGGCCCGCCTCTCCCGAGATTCTCGATGCCGCCACGACGGCCCATCCGGTCTTCTTGGTGAGCAAGGACTGGCACTCCGCCTGGCTGAACACTTCGGGCCTAAAGCGTCTGGAAGCTCTGCCGCGGCTCCCCGGCAAGAGTGTGTTGGAGCGTATCGACGGCCGGCCCTCGGGCTTGGTATTCGAAGACATTTTCTATCTGCGCGAAATGTTGTTGCCACCAGCCGCCGACGCCGAGAAAGAGCGATCCCTGGTCCCCTTCGTGCGTCACCTCTGGAGCTGCGGCATTACCGCTCTCCACACTCAAGAGACGAGCGGCGATTTCGATCTGCTGCGGCGCTTTCAGAGTGAAGCACGCGGGCGCGTGAGAGTTCTCTGCAATCTGGCCATGGCCGAGCCGACGGAGCTGGAGAGCGCTGCCGATCTGCTCCCCGCGACCGTGCCGAACTGGCTACAGATCGGCGGCGCGAAGATCTTCCTCGACGGTTCGTTCGGCTCGCTCACCGCGGCGGTCACCACGCCCTACGCGTCCGAAGGGGGTCGGGGAATCCTGAACATGGACGACGCCGAGCTCATGCGTTGGCTCGATGCCTGCGCGACAACAAAGATGCCCGCGGTCATGCACGCGATCGGCGACCGGGCGGTCGAGCAAGCGTTGCGTTGTCTGAAAGAGCGACAATGGCCGCCCGGCACCCTGCACCGCCTGGAGCATGCCCAACTGCTCTCGGAACGGATTCTAGGCCGCCACGACCTGCAAGGCTTGGTTTTCAGTGGGCAACCCTCGCACATGTGGACCGATCGGGGAATCGTCGAGCGCAACCTGCCGAACCCCACCGCCCGTCGCTGGAGCTACCCCTACCGCACCCTCGAGGAGCGCGGTGCGATCGTGGTTTTCGGCTCCGACGCGCCCGTGGAGACTGCCCACCCATGGAAAGGGATCGAAGCGGCGCTGACCCGCCTGGAGACCGCCGGAACGCCGCCGTGGATCGCCGAAGAGAGCATCTCGCTGACCTCCGCTCTCGCCGCCCACACATCGCGTCCCGCGCTGATCCATGACCACGCCTTTCGCACCGGCACGCTGGAGTCGGGCCGATCCGCCGATCTGATTGTGCTGGAGCGCGATCCCCGGGAAGTGCTCGACCGCGACCCCACAATGTTGCGGCACATGCGCGTCGAGCAGACCTTCATCGACGGAGAGCGGGTCCACTAGGAGCGTGTTGCGCATAGACTTCGGAGCCTCGTATTCGGCCACCCTGGTCTTTAGGGTCCGCGCCAAAATGGGTGGGCATTTTCGCACCACATCTGGGCGCAAACCCGGGGAGCTATTTCTTCGTGGACCCTTAGCTCTCCGCTTCCACCCGCTGCTCGAACTGCTCCAGACGCTCGGTCAGACAGTTGATCAGCTCCGATGCCACGCCGATGATCTGCTCGTCGCTGAGTTTGTTCCGCTTCAGCTCTACGAAAAACTTCCTCGCGAGGATTCGAGCGGCTCGCTCCGGGTTGTCGTCGGGGATCGATATTTCGCGGGCAACAATGGCCACTTCAGCCTCCACGGATCGGTCTCGGGCGTGGTCGGGGGTCGTTCGCCCGATGATACGCGTTGCGGCCGGGTTCAATCCACCGCGGGGTCCGCCTGGGCCGATTCGGCGTCGCGGACCGAAGAGAAAACGAGGACCGATTTCTCCACGGGGAGGATCCGGCTTCCTGTCACGGCGACGGTGGCCGGTCCGGTGCTGAGGGGATCTGGCAGGAGCGGGAGGGCTCGTCCCAAGGAGTCGGTTTCGGCGCGGGCGAGGAGCTGATCCGCTCGGCTCAATGTGACAGTGGCACCTTCCACCGGGGCCCCTTCGGCCGTCACGGTGACCTCGAATTGGCCTCGGTCGTTCGAGATGCGACCTGGGATCGAGATCTCGATCGGGGTGGGCTGGGCGACGAGGATCGGGGCGTCGGGATCGCCCAACCACAGGTAAATGCGGGCATTGTGGCTACCGTAGTCGCCCTGAGTATCGAAGAGGAACTCGCGGGCGCGATTGAGCAGTGCGCCCGCTCGATCGACTTTCTCGTCGAAAATGAGGCGGAAGAGCTCTTCGTCGAGGGCATCGTTCGCGGCGGTATACGACCTTCGCAACGAGGCGAGAACGCCGGCGCTTCGACCTTTCTGCATCCACTCCTCGGCGAGGCTCATCGCTTCGCCGTCATCGATCCAGCCGTTGTCGCAGGCGACGTCGAGGACGATCCTGGCGCCGGGCACCACCTCGGCGCCGGTGAAGTCGGCGTCGTCGGCCGCCCAGGTCTGCCAATCGTCGGGGCCTCCGTAGCCGCGGTAGTTGAGGATCCCCGCACCCGATCCGAGCGCGGCCTGGACGTCGGCGTTCGTGGCTCCCTCGCCGCCGTAGAGGGTCGTGAACTGAACCGGTTGATCCTGGTGGGCGCTCACGATCGCTTCGCTCACGGCCGTGTAGCGACCGGGGTAGCCCGCCTTGGATGCAACCATGAGAAGGGTCTCGAGGTTCGTACCGCCGCCGCGCTCCGTGTCGAGGGTCGTCTCGATCTGCTGATCGAGATCGCTCACCGTCGACACGGCGAATCGCCCGAGCGCGACGTCGGAGTAGAGATCGTAGCCGCCAACGGTGGTGTACCAGTGCTCCGAGGGATCGAGCCCTCCGGGGAAGACAGGGATTTCCGGGTCGTCGCCGACGAAGAGCACCTGGGTGGTTCCGCGCTCGTATTCGCTGGTAATCCAGTCCTTGATGATGAAGGGATCGGCGCCGACTTCCGATACGGGCGTAACTGTGACGTTGAATCCGCGTCGCGTGCGCCACTGGGCCAACTCGTCGAGCATCACGCTCTCGGCCAGCGGATCGGAAACGAGAATTGTGTAGCCGGGAGCACCCGAGGGGAGGTCGAGGGGCTTGGCCGCGGAACGTTCTTGCGCCGTCGAGCTCACCTTTGGGAAGTCGATCTGCAGGCGTCCGAGAGTGAGGAGCTCCAGGCCGCCCTCGACTTCGCGGAGGGGATCGACATTCAAGACCGCGATTCGGCGCCC
>CAZFNT010000294.1:4561-5784 GCA_964520315.1 uncultured Gemmatimonadota bacterium | reverse complement strand
GTCCCGACCGCTGTCCCCTTCCTTGATCTGGCTCCATCCCATATCGATCTAATCGGTGCTGAGATCGAGCTGATCAATGCGATCGCCAGAGAGAACAAGCTACAGGTCGCTCTCGAGCCCGTCGCCGAGAATTACGAGTACATCATCGTCGACTGCCCGCCATCGCTCGGGCTTCTGACCCTGAACGCTCTGACCGGCGCCGACTCAATTCTCATCCCGATCCAGTGCGAGTATTATGCACTCGAAGGGCTCGGGCAGCTCCTCAACACGGTTCGATTGGTCCAGCGCCATCTCAATCCGGATCTGGTGATCGAAGGCGTGCTGCTGACCATGTACGACGCCCGGCTCAATCTCTCACGGCAAGTCGAGCAGGAGGCCAGGGACTACTTTGATGCCAAGGTTTACAAGGTCGCGATTCCCAGAAACGTCCGCTTGAGCGAAGCTCCCGGGTTCGGTAAACCGGTGATTCTATACGATATTCTGTCCAAGGGCGCGCACAGCTACCTGGAGCTCGCGCAAGAGGTGATCTCCGCCGGTGCACGCCCGGCGAAAGCGAGTGAGACATGACGGCCAGAAAGGTCCTCGGCCGCGGCCTGAGTGCTCTGATTCCCCCCGAAGGGCCTGAGGATATCGTTGCGGATGCACTTCTCCACCTTCCCGTGGATCGAGTGGTCCCTAATCCCTTCCAGCCCAGAGTCGAGTTCGAACAGGACGCCATCGACGAGCTCGCCGCATCGATTCGAGATAAGGGCGTGATTCAGCCGATCCTGGTTCGACCGGCCGGTTATGTCCACCAAGTGGTGGCGGGCGAGCGCCGGCTTCGGGCCGCGCGCCAGGCGGGGCTTGACGAGGTACCCTGCGTCGTCAAGGAGCTCTCCGATCTCGAATCGCTCGAGCTCGCGCTCATCGAGAACATCCAGAGACGGGATCTGACGGCGATCGAACGCGCAAGAGCGTATCGACAGCTCATGGAGAAGTTCGACTACTCGCAGTCGGATCTGGCCCGGCATCTTGGCAAGAACCGGGCGAGCGTCGCGAACACCTTGCGACTCTTGGCGCTCCCGGATCGCATCCAAGAGATGGTTCACGGCGGCCAGCTCAGCCCAGGGCATGCCAAGGCCATCCTGGCGCTCCCCGCGGGCACCGACGTCGAAGGCGTGGCGACTCGCGCGGCTTCCATGGACTGGTCGGTTCGAGAGCTAGAACGGATGGGGAGGAAGCCG
>CAZFNT010000294.1:0-4551 GCA_964520315.1 uncultured Gemmatimonadota bacterium | reverse complement strand
AAGCCGCGCAAGACGACGACAGCCGTCGGGGCGCGCGACGCGAACATTCAGGCGATCGAAGACCGTCTGCAGCAGGTGCTCGGAACCCGCGTTCGGTTCCATTATCGAAAGGGGCGGGGCAAGATCGAAGTGGAGTTCTTCTCGGAGGACGATCTCCATCGAGTCCTCGAGCTTCTGGGGGTCGCGAGCGAATGCAGCTAGACAAGACCACCGACGCTACGACGGTGCGACGCACCCACGGCACCCACGGTGCACAACGGCTCACCGTGCGCGACGTGGCCCGCCGAACCGGTCGCAGCCAGAAGACCATCTATCGCTATATTCGCAGTGGCAAGCTCAGCGCCGAGTTGGTAACCACTCCCCACGGGCAGCTCTATCTCATCGACGAGAAAGATGTCGAGAGCGCCGGCCTTCCTCTGGTTCAAACCGCGCCATCTTCGGAGCCCGCGCCCGCCCTAGGCGATCCTTCCGGAACCGTCGGCGACGGCGCCCTGGTCCGCTACCTTCAGAGCGAGATCGCCGGCCTCAAGAGCGAGACACGCCGACTGCGCGGAGAGCTCGACCGGGCCCTCTATATTGTCGGCGTCTACCGGGGCCGCTTGGAGGGGATCCAGCGCCGGTTGAGGTCCGTCTGCCGAGGCCTGGGCCGAGCGGAGCGCAACCTGCTGCAAGCGAAGAACGACGTCGACTTCTATCGATCGCGCGCAACGACCAACCGCTCCGATGCCTCCTGGATATCCTGGTTTCGCAGGCATTGAACCGAACAATCAAGAGAACCCCCAACTCCATGCCCACTTACGAATACCGTTGCAACGAATGCGAACACGAGTTCGAGGAGTTTCAGAGCATCAAGGCCGATCCCCTCGACACCTGCCCCGCGTGTGAGGGCTCGGTAAAACGGCTGATCAGCGCCGGCGGCGCCATCCTCTTCAAGGGCGACGGCTTCTATATCACCGACTACCGCAGCGACGACTACAAGAAGGCCGCCAAGAAGGAGGCCGAGGCCGCCAAGCCTCCCTCGACGGAGAAGAAGAGCAGCAAGAAGGAAGGGAAGAAGGAAGGGAAGAAGGAATAGGGTCGCCGGCAGACTTGCCGGGTTTCGGCTCGGGCGCGCATTAGGTGGCGGATCCTGGTAGTGCTCTCAGGGCGGGAAGTTCGGTCGGCGCGGAGTCGCGGGGTTTGCCTGGCTGGTTGACACGGAGTCGGATCGCAGTGCGTCCCCACAACCGGGGAATCTCGATGAAGGTCTGCAGCGAGACGGTGACGTGCGCCTCCTTGACACCATCCCTTCATCCGCCGATGATCGTGGGCTCCTCCCCGCATCGAGACGAACACGCTGGTGCGAGACACAGAAACCGAGAAGAGGACCATCGGCATGAACCAGGCGCGCCTGATCTCCGTCATCGTCGCAACGACCGCCTTCGTTGGATGTGGCAACCAGAGTGAATCGTCCACCGAGACTTCTGAGAAGGTGCTGGTCTCGATGAAGGGGCTCCAGATCACGGAGACGGACTTCGCAGCGGAGGTCAACAAGATCTCACCCTTCGCGAAGAACCAGTTCTCCGGCGCGGAGGGGAAGAGGCGCATGCTCGAGCGCATGGTGCAGAACGAGTTGCTTTATACCGCCGCGCGTGCGAAGGGGTATCAGAACTCCGCCGAGGTGCGCGAGCAACTTGAGGAGTACGAGCGCAACTTGTTGATTCGCGAGTTCTATCGGAGCGAGGTTCAGGAGCGGGTCGTGGTCGACGAGGCCGCCATAGCCGGCTACTACGATGAGAATCGAGAGAAGTACGTGGAGAAGGCGCGGGTCAAGGTGCGACACGTTCTGTGTGAGTCGCCGGAGGCTGCCGACGCGATCCGCGAGGAGCTGGTTTCGGGCGCGGACTTTCGCGCGATTGCCCGGGAGAAATCGAAAGACAAGCTCTCGTCTCGGCGCGACGGGCTGCTTGGGAACATCATCCAGAACGGCTACATCCCGACCGTGGGCAAGGACGAGGCGATTCAGGAGATCCTCTTCGCGATGGAAGAAGGAGAGATCTCAGAGCCGGTGAAGTCCCGCAAGGGGTTCCACATCTTTCTCGTGGAGGAGAGAACCGAGGGCAGAACCAAAGACCTCGAAGAGGTGCAGGATCTGATCAAGGGCGAGCTGAAGCGAGAGATGCTGGGCGCGGCGATGGAGGCGACCCTGGAAGAGCTGCACGCGACCTACGCAGTCGAGTATCAAGATGCCGCCATCGAGGGGGCCGAGGATCCGGATACTGGCGAATTCGAGTTCGAGCTGGAAGGGGAGCAGGGCTCGGCGGACGAGGAGCAGGACGAAGCACGCGCTCCGCGATCGATCGAGGGGATGCTCCAGGCCGCCGCGGAGCAGCGCGATCCGAAGGCGGCGATCGAGAGCTATGAACAGATTTTGCAGCGCTTTCCGGACGACCCAGCCGCCTACAAGGCGCGATTCATGATCGGTTTCGTTTGCTCGGAACAGCTGAGCGACGTCGATCGCGCCGTGGCCGCCTACAAGACGGTGCTCGAGGACTACCCCGATTGCGATCTGGCCGAGTCGGCGCGCTACATGATCGGTGAGCTGGAAGGCGAGAACACTTCTTATGCGGGCAACCCTCTGACGGAGGCTTTCGCCTGAGGGTCCTGATTGCTCTCCTCGTGCTCGGGGCGACCGGCGTCTCCGCCAACATCGATCCGCATCGCGCCGCTCGCCTTCGCCGAGCGAATCCCGGTGGCCCACGGGCCTTCGAGTCCGACGCCCCCTTGGGCGAGGATCGAATCGAGGCGATCGAAGGTAGCGGCGCCCGAGTCCACCGCCGCTCCAGGTGGCTCAACGCGGTCAGTGTTTGGGCGTCGCGCGATCAGCTGCGCGAGATTCGCGCGATGCCCTTCGTGAGCCGAGTGCGGCCGGTCGGGTTCTGGCGCGCGCCCACTGCCCCACCCCCTCTCGGGCTCGATGCGGTCGGAGGCGCGGGCGCCGATGACTTCGCGGCCCCTCTCGAAATCCTCGGCGTTCCGGCTGCGGAGCATCAGGGGTTCGACGGCGCGGGAGTTCGGGTCGCCGTGTTCGACACCGGCTTTGCCCCCGGCCATCCTGCGCTTTCCCACCTCAGCGTCGTGGCCCAGCGCGACTTCATCAACGACGATGGCGATGTCGGCTTCGAAGTAACGGCTCTGGAGAACTGCGCGGGGGAGCCTTTTTGCGATCCGGCGCACCGCCAGCTGCAGCACGGCACCGCGGTTCTCTCGCTGATCGGCGGGCTCGACCCGGATACGGGCGAGAGGATCGGACCCGCGCCCGGAGTGGAGCTGCTGCTGGCCAAGACAGAGAACAACTTCTCGGAGACTCCCGTCGAGGAAGACAACTGGGCCGCGGCTATGGAGTGGGCCGACTCGCTCGGCGCCGATGTTGTTTCATCTTCGTTGGGCTACCTGACCTTCGACGACGGGATCGGAGACTATGACCGCGTTACCGATTTAGACGGTCGCACGACGGTGGTCGCACGCGCCGCCCTCGCCGCCGCCCGCCGGGGGGTTCTCCTCTGCACCGCCGCCGGCAACGAGGGACCGAGCTCCGGCACGCTGGTTTCCCCCGCGGACGCAGACTCGATTCTCGCGGTGGGCGCCGTTGACCTGGATGGGGCGACGGCCGGGTTCTCTTCTCGCGGGCCTACCTCAGATGGTCGCGTCAAGCCGGATCTCGTCTCTCCAGGGGTCGGCCTGCAGGCGGCCAGCTACCGCTATGTCGACGGGCTCGACTACCTCTCTTTCTCCGGAACCTCCGCGGCTACTCCGCTCATCGCGGGCAGCGCCGCGCTGGTGCTGCAAGCTCGCCCGACCCTTTCCGGCGAGGAGCTGCGACGCGCGTTGCTCCAGAGCTGCGACCGGGCGGATGCGCTCGGCTTCGACCCCGTTGTGGACAACTCGCGTGGCTGGGGGGTGCCCGATCTGTGTAAAGCGTTGTCCAATATGACGGAGGATGGCGAGGAGGGCGCTCCCCGCGCTTTGGCGATATCGGTCTTTCCTCAGCCTTCCAGCGGAGCTGTGCAGGTCACCCTCGACCTTCCCTTCGCCGCGGAAGTGGCTGCGATGATCTTCGATGCCGCGGGTGTCCCCGTGCGCACGTTGGATTCGGTTGACATGCCCGCGGGATCGGGCGTTACATCGTGTGAGTTGCGCTGGGACGGCCGCAACGATCGAGGAGCCATTGCGGCGGGAGGCATGTACTTAGTCGTGGCGCGGACCCCGGACGGAGTCGCCAGCGCGCCGATCGCGCGCGTGAAGTAAACGGATCCGGGAGTCGCCCACTAGTTCAAGAAAACGATTCCGATCGAGAGAACAGCGTGGAGCAAACAATGACAAAGCTCGTCCATTCATTCGGCGGCGGACAGGCCGACGGCAATTCGGACATGAAGGACCTACTTGGCGGAAAGGGCGCGGGCCTGGCCGAAATGACCAATCTCGGCCTTCCGGTTCCCCCGGGGTTTACGATCTCCTCGGCGGTCTGCATGGATTTCGTTCGCGATGGGCGCTACCCGGAAGAGCTCATCG
>CAZFNT010000293.1:0-5790 GCA_964520315.1 uncultured Gemmatimonadota bacterium | reverse complement strand
TCACCTCTACCCGGACTCACTGTCCAGGGTTTGTGGGACGATCGCGGACGGATAGTGTGTGGCAAGAGCAGGTAGCGGCCGCGGGAACGTGGGGAGCGCACAGGCCTCTTCGCCGCTCCGGAGTAGGTCATAATGGACCGACAACCCGTCTTCTCAAGGAGCTCCGAATGCGACCGATCCTGCTTCTCAGCTCAGCGCTGCTGCTCAGCGCGCCCGCCGTCGCTCTCAATCTCGATGGCCGAGTCGTCGGCCCTCTTCGCGAGTGGAGAAAGGCCGATCTGGCGACCTTCGACCCGGCCTGGCTCCACCTGAAGCTGGTGGAAGGCTCGCGGGTCCGCCTGGCCGAGGGACGCTTCGCGGATCGGGCAGGGCGCGGGCTCGAAGACCTGAACGCGCTTCTGCGGGGAGCAAGCGGCCTGCGCCGCACCTTCGCCGGAGAGAGCGAAGAGCTGCTCGCTCTCAAGCACCGGGGAGAGCTGGCCAGCGGCAGGACCGGGCCCAACCTCGCCCTATGGTTCGATGTGGAGATTCCGGCGGGGCGCGCCGATCTCGCCGCGCTTCTCAACGCCCTGAACGCGCTGCCGATCGTAGAGATCGCACACCCGGCGCCGATCTGCGAGAACGCTTCCGTGAGAGGATCGGCGAACAGCAGGGCGATTCAAATTCCGCTCTCCGACACTCCTGATCTCACTGACCAGCAAGACTATCTGTACGAAACGCCGATCGGTCTCGACGCCCCCTCGGCCTGGGCCGAGCTCGGAGGGCGAGGCGCGGGTACCAAGTTCATCGACGTCGAATTGGGATGGGCGCTCGATCATGAAGACTTCATCCAGCGCAACTTCTTCCACCAGGGCGGTGCGCCTCTGGATCCCTACTACTTCGATCACGGCACAGCGGTCATGGGAGAGGTCGTGGGAGGAGCCAACGGTTTCGGAGTGACCGGATTCGCTCACGATGCTGAATGGGGAGTGGTGGCGATCGAGTACGCTGAGTGGCCCGATGTTCCGCATCGCTTTCAGGCAGCGATCGATCAACTCGATCCAGGCGATGTGTGGCTGATCGAGCTGCAGATGTATCCGCCTTTCAAATCGGCCACGCCGATGGAGTGGCTGCAGGTGAATTACGACGTGATTTGGACCGGGTGTTGGAGCAAAGGTGTCGTTTGCATCGAGGCAGGCGCCAACGGAACCCAAGATCTGGACGATCCGAGCTGGGAAGGGGTTTTCGACCGGAATCAGCGCGACTCTGGCGCCGTGATGGTCGGAGCCGGCACACCGACCGGCAGGATAGCCGAGTGGTTCACTAACTACGGCAGTCGCATGGATGTGCACGCATGGGGTTCGGAGATCGTGACGACAGGCTACGGAGATCTCTACTGGGGCGGCAGCCTGCAAACCGAGTACACATCGGATTTCGGCGGCACCTCGGGAGCCTCACCGATGGTGACCGGGGCTGCGCTCTGTCTTCAAGGGATTTCGCGACAAGTTTACGGAACGCACATGCTTCCGGCGCTGTTGCGGAGCTTGCTGAACGAGACTGCGGTGCCGCATCTCGATCCGGTGAAAGAGATCGGGCCGCGGCCGGATCTCGGGGCGGCGGTGGAGCGGCTGCTCGAGGGTTTGTAGGCGTCATCCTCCGCGACGCTGCTCGCGACGGATGGCGTGGATTGTCTCGTCGAGGCTGCCGAGGAACTGGGATCGGTCGCGCTTCGAGAAGGGCGGCGGGCCCCCTGTGAGAGTGCCGGCCTCGCGCAAATGGGCCAGCAGGTCGCGAGTCGCCAGCGCCTCCCCGATGGAGTCGGCGTCGAACACTCTGCCTCGGGGGCTCAGGGCGCGGGCGCCTTTGCCGAGCACGCGCGAGGCGAGAGGAATGTCGGCGGTGATCACGATATCTCCGGGGGCGGCGGCCTCGGCGATCCAGTCGTCGGCCGCATCGGGATCGTCGCCCACCAGCACCAGATCGACCAAAGCGTCGTCGGGCACGCGCATCCAGCTGTTGGAGACGAGACGCACGGCGAGCCGGTGCCGTTCGGCGACTCGGTAGATCTCCAGCTTCACCGGGCAGGCATCGGCATCGACGTAGATCGTCATGAGCGTGCTTTCGCCAGAGGGCCTCCGAACGGCTCATTGCCCGGCTTCTTGGGCCAGGAACGCGGCAGCGTTGCGGGGGCATCGAGTACGGAGGGAGTGCGGCGCGGCAGCCACCGGGGCACGGAGCCGGGCATTGCTATTCCGCGTTCAAAGCGGTCACTACCTTACACGCCCATTGCGGGTTGAGAAGACGACTCACGCATCTTGGCAGCGAGAGGGGGGCTCGACGATGACCGTGGCGACAGACGGACCTCCGCCACGCTATTCCACGGGTTCCTCCGCGAAGTAGGGCACCCAGGGAGATTCGCCGAGAGCATGGCGAGACTACTGGATATCGGTCGCGAGGACCTCCGTCACCAACTCGTACTGGCAGGCTTGAATCCACACGTCGAGCCCAGCCGCCCCTCCAGGAATCGGCAAGACCCACTCGGCAGTGCCCGTGGCGTCGGACATGGCCGTGCTCCCCGCCTGCTGTGGATTGGCGAGATCGAGAGTCACGTGTAGAGGCGCAACAAACGTGCTGCCCGGCCCCACGAGACTGTACGCCAGGAAAGAGGGCTTTGATGGGTTGACTTCTCGGCTCGAACTGTCGCGTTCTGCCCGGCGATCAGCGGGTCGGGATCGATTGTGACTGCCGGGCAGCCGGTGCCGAAGAGATAGGCCGAGCCGGCATGATAGCCATTGTCACCGTCCAGAGCCGACCCGACAACAGAGTTGCTCCCGCTGATGGCGACGGAGATGCCGAACTCATCGTTGCCACCGCCATCGCCGGCCAGGAGCTTGACGAGCTCGTTCTTGACGCACTCGGCATTCGCCGCGCGCCCAACTCCCGAACAGAGCGCCAAGAGCCCCATGAACAGAGCAGCCGGAACTCCCTTCACGGCGATTCCCGCCGCGTTCCGTATTCGAGATCTGCGATATTCCATGTTCGGTCTCCTTGACATGGGACGCGTTGGGCTTGCTCTGCCGCGCGTCGCGGTCGGTTTGCCTCCCGCCCGGCCGAGCTGATTCTGACTGACCTTTTTGCGTCTGAGGCCGCGGCGGGCGGCATCGAGATCGGACCGAAGTGGTTCATCGGCGAAGAGGTCCCTCCATATCCCCGGCGTGAACTCCTCTATGCGCTGTGCCGGAAGGTGTGGGCCGACGCCTTGCTGAACAGTAGAGTGGACCCTTACCAGCCCGCCGGTGCGCAGTTCCCCCCGGGGATCTCACGGCTATATCGAAACGTCAGATCCGACGGGCCCGAGCGTCGATCCCGCGGCGGCGTAGCTCGCCGACGACATGGGCGGAATCGAGCGCGAGCTCCAGCGGCACCGCGCCGGGAGCGAGGCGCGCCTGGGCCATGGCGATCACGGCGATCGACGCCGGAAAGGCGGTCATCCGCTCCATGGCCGTGAAGCCTGTCTCCTCGTCGTGATGGTCGACGATGTCGATCTCGTACGATCCGCCATCCCCGTCACAGGCCACCCTCAGGACCACGAGATCACGGTCGTCGGGAAGGCTCAGGGCGCGCTTGGCGAGCGTGTGGAAGAGGGAGCGGGGGACGACCTCCACGCCCCCGGCATCCACGGGGTCGAGATCGAGAAACCCCAAGTCACGGAGCGTCTTCATGCGCTCGAAGTGCCCGGGGTAGCGCAGGGTTTTGTAGTCGAAATCGGCGATCCGACCGGCGAGCGACCAGGGACAGGTCGAAGTGCCGCCGCTCGTGGTGAACGCTTCGAGGCGCCCGATCGGCTCCGGGAAGTCGATCGTTTCGAGCTCGGCGAAAGTGTCGATTTCTACCCGGCGGCCGTCGCGCAGAACGATCGCCTTGCCGAAGTACTCGTTGGTGAGCCCTTCGACGCTGAAAACCAACTTGTAGCCGAGAGGGGGACGAGGATTCTGGGGAAGCCCGCCGCAACGGATTCGCACCGAGCGGGGCGTGTCGACCTGCGCCATCGCGTGGACCGCGAGCGTGTTTCCGAGCCCCGGCGCCAATCCCAAATCGGGGAGGACGGTGACCCCGGCGGCCTCCGCCCGGTCGTGGAGCGCCAGCTCGGCGCGAACGATCCCGGTGTTACCGCCGAGATCGCCGAAGCTGGAGCCGACATCGACCGCGGCCTCGGCAAGGTCGAGATTCAGATGATAGGGCACCGCGGAGAGGGTGGCCTTGGAGCCCGATATCGCCTCCCGGGCTCCGGCGGGATCGCCCGCGTCGATCGTGCCGTGGGTGGCGAACGTGCCCCCAACGAGCCGGTTGATCCGCTGGGCCGCGGCCTCGGCCCGCTCCGCGTCGACATCGAGCAACCGGACCTCGTCAGCGCCCGCGAATCGCGCCATGTCGTATCCGGCCGCGGTGCCCTGCATGCCCGCGCCGATGATGGTCAGTTTCATTGGTTTCGTCTCCTTGGCTCACGACTATACGTGCCAACAGAAGACCGCTTGCACTTCTTGCGCACCGCATCAGGGGCAGACGATCGGCTCTTCGAAGTCAGGGCGCATGGTCACTTCGTTGATCCCAATGGTGCCGACATCGCAGTAGCCAGCGCCTCTCAATCGAAGAAATGTCAAATCGAACCCGCCTGTGTGGGGAGAGGGTCAAACTGAGGGGCTCTCCGTGCCCGCAGGCACAGATATCCCGGTGGTGAGTATCGGAATCGTGCGAGCTGAACCGGCCAGCGAGGGGCGCGCTGGACCACAGCGTTTCGTAGGCACCGAGGGCGGCGCGTTCGGGGACGCGGAGCGATCGCGCATGCCTGGCTTCCGAGCAGGACGACCAGACACCAGTGCGTCCCCATCCCCGGTCTGAAACTCACGACACCCAGCCCGTCAACGACAAAGGCGCGAACGGCTTTCACTTGCCGCTCCGCCTCTCGACCGCCGGCGGCGAGGTCCGAGGAGAGGACTGGGACTCCTTCTCCGACTACCTCTCGGTCTTCCGCTACGTGCGCTGGGCTGGATTCGTTTGGGCAGCTTGTCGAGGACGTTGGCCAGCTTGTGGACCCAGCACGGCTGCTCGCGGGTTTCGGGCCGCACGTCGCGCACGGCCGCCCAGAATCCGAGGGCACCGTCACCGATCGCCGACCCTTAGGCTCACGCCAGAACCAGCTCCTCGCCTTGCATCAGCGACCCCTTTCCTGGCCCTCCTTGGCTCGATCTCAAGGTGTCCGCTCTTTCTGACTCGTAGGAGGTTGACAAGCGCACCCAGGATGTTGGTTTCGATGGACAAAGGCGTTACGGGAGCGATATGCTATCGCTTTTGTCCGCCAGTTCGTCTTTTCCCCCTTCCCAAGACCTCCCAAAGACTTCCCAAAGCCTTTCCTAGCCGATGCAGCAGAGCAAGAAAGAGCCAGCCGAGCTTCGCAGCATGACCGGTTTCGGGCGTTCCGACCGTGTTGGTGCCGATGCCACGGTGCAGGTCGAGATTCGGGGTGTCAACCATCGATTCTGCAACGTGAATGTGCGGGCTCCCCGCGAGCTGCCGGCCCTCGATCGGGCGGTGGAGGAGCGGGTTCGCGCGCGTGTGCGGCGCGGGCGGGTCGATGTTTCGGTGACTTTGAGCGGTCCCGGCGAGTCGAAGTTGGGGATTCAGCCCGACCAGGCCCTTCGCGTGGCCGAGGAGCTTCGCGGGCTCGCCAATCGCCTCGAGCTGAGTGGTCCGCTGACTCTCGATCATCTGCTCGCGGTGCCTGCCCTCTTCAGTGGCGCGGAGCTGGACGGC
>CAZFNT010000292.1:0-5791 GCA_964520315.1 uncultured Gemmatimonadota bacterium | reverse complement strand
CCCTCGCCCGCGGGGGTCGTGGCAGCTTGAGATGCGCTCGTGAGGGTCGCGAGGGCGATCGAAGCGATGGTGATTCGGAAGTTCCTGGGGTCTCTCCATGTCAGTGAATCGGAAGCAGCGTTCAGAGTTGATGGGTGGATGTGTCGCTGCTGTGTGCCTCCCACTATCGAGGCGGTTGGACCTTCTGGCCGCGGGTGCTTCAATGGAGGCCCCGCGAGATCGTGTCGCAGTATCAGGACGCGATCGCCGAGGTCCACCGATTCATCGCGGAGCGCGGGGCCCAATGCACCAAGCTGCACTGAAGGCGGACGTAGATCCCGATCGCCTTTCTTTCGTTCACACCGTGCGCGTCATTCGCCGCAAGCTGGCGCCCACCGCCGCACTTCCCCCCTGGGGACAGAAAAGCGTTTCACGAAGCCGTGCTCAGCGAGATACTTGAGGAGAGAGTTCCGCCAAGACGAGGTCGGACCAATCCACGTGCCGTCAAGCGCAAGGTCAGCAGATGGCCGACTCGATCCAGGCAGCCATGCGAGTGCGTCTGTGCTGGCGCCAACTACGCTGTAGCGGTGCTTCAATGAGCAGTATTGGGGCTAGTTGGGCCTCGGGCCGAAAGTGGGTCGGTGGCGGGACCCAGCCGACGAGAGCGCGATCTCGTCCGAGCAGCAGCTTGGGCATGTCGTCCGCCCTATCCGGCGGGCCTCGTGAGCGACTTGGGTAGTATTCCCTCCATGAGTCGAGCGCTAACAGGATCGAGGAGGGCGGCGCGACCGCGCCGGCGGGCGTGGCTCGACTGGGTCGTGGTTCCGATCGTATTGTGGACCACGGGACTGGCACGATTCTGGGAGTACCTGGGCGGCTTCTTCGTCCGCGACGACTTCAAGTATCTGAGCTGGGGCCACGAGCTGGTGCGTCGGGGATCTTGGGCGGCGGTCGCCGATCATGTGACGCGGCCCCAGGACCGTGGATTCCGTCCCCTGCCGAGGCTCACGTCGATCTGGGATACCTTGTGCTGGCCGCTGGATCCGCTGGGCTGGCATTGCACGACCGTTCTCTTTCATCTGCTGAGCGCGCTGGTTGTCTATCGGTTGGGGCTCAGGCTCTTCCGGAGCAGAGCCGCCGGATTCTCGGCCTCGCTGCTCTTCGTGATCCACCCCTTCGCCGGAGAGATCGTCGCGTGGATCGCCTTGCGCGAGGAGGGGATGCTCGGACTCGCCAGCCTTCTCAGCCTCGCCTGTTATCTGCGAGCGCGTTCGGGAAGCAAGACGAGCGTCTCTTGGCTCGCGCTCTCCTGGGGAGCCGCGTTGTTGGCGGTGTTCTGCAAGGAGACCGCGGTGGTGCTGCCGGCGGTGATCGTGCTGGCCGAAGCCCTGGTGCCGGGTCTCGGGCGCGCCTCTTCTCTTCGATGGCTGGCCTTCCTGCCTCATGCCTGCGCTGTCGCCCTGGGGCTCTGGGCCAAAATGGAGGTGCACGGAACACTCATCGGCGGGGTCACGGGACCGGGGCAGGTGCCGATACTGAGCGTCTGGCGCTACCTCGGCGATCTCGGGCCGTCCCTGCGTGTGGTGCTCCTCGACTTTCCACGGATGATGCTGATTCCCCTCCTCCCGGGTTCGGGGGGCACTGGGAGCATCGCGGGCGCGATCGTTCCCGGATTGGCGTTCGGCGTGCTCTTGTGCCGATGGCGCACTCGCACGGTTTTGCTCCCCTTGGCCTTCGTTGTGACGGCGGCGTTCGCGCTGATCCTGCCGGTCGTACCGGACCTGGCTCGCTGGTCGATCGAGGACGCCCAAATTCGGCGCTTCTACTATCCCACCCCATTCGCCGCCCTGGCCATCGGCGCGCTGCTCCTGGCTCCGCCGGACCGTCTGACGAGGTCGGGCCACCGGTGGGTCCCGCGATCGGTGGCCGGGTTGTTGTTGCTGCCGATCCTGCTCGTCTACTGGCGAGGCTTCGGCGAGGTGGCCTCGGCACACCATGTCACCGCCCTCGAGCTCGAGAAGCTTGCGAAGGAGCTTGAGGCCAGGACGGCCCGTCTTGTGGACGGATCCCGTCTCCACTACTTCGGAAACGCGGCCTCGAAGCCGGCCGATCTGACGACTTGGCTCTCCCTGCGCAGGCGGACCCGTTACTTCGCCGTGGCCCTGGAGGACGGCACTCGTGTCGCCTTCCAGCCCAGGGATCTGGACTGGGGCTTTGACTGGCGACCCGACTATCCGGTGGACGCACTGCAGTGGGACGTGCGAGACCATCTCTTTTATTGGAGCCACGAGCGGCAAGTGCTCGAAGACTGGACCGGCGCGATGGAGGCCGCGGTGGAGCGTCGCTTCCTGTCGGCCGGTGAGGGCGCGCGGTACTGGGGTCGTTGGGGGCGCCCGTGGTCGGAGTGGCGCCTGGAGGGAGCCGGCGAGATCGAAGAGGGGAGCGAGGGCGGACTCCGGATCGACGGCGTGCTACGCCTCCACCACCCCTGCGTCGAAGCGGAGCCATGGGCTCACGACGGGCTGTTGCTCGTGCTCGCCGAAGCCGTCGACGAGTCGAACGATTGGCGGGTGACGATCCGATGGTCCCCCGCGTTCCAAGGGGATCGACAGATCGCGGGAAACGCCGTGGCCCACCTGAGAACGAGGCAGACCGAGCTCCTGCTTCCGGTCGGCCACTTCCCACAATGGTTGCTGCTGCCGGAGATCACCGACCTCTTCTTGGAGTTCGAGCCGCTCGGCGAGAATGGCTCCCCCTTGCGACTTGCCGAGATCGAGCTGGCGGCGGCGGGCTCGTTGGATGACAGCGATCTGGAGTAACCCAGACAGATGGGCCGCGCGACGATGGTCAGTCGATCGCTGCCTGCGAGGCCGAGCGGTCGGTCGCGGACGGCTCGGCCTCGAGAAAAGGCACATAACGGCCAGGGAGACGGTGGGGGCTCTGGGTGGGAGCCGGGTGGTGGTTGGTCGCGCCACCGACCGGTTCTGACGGCACCGTCGAGGCCGCCTCCCCCGCTCCCCCCTGCTCGCCCCTGCGCCACTCCGCCGCCGCCAATCTCCACGCACCACGAATCCCGCCACCCATGCGCACGACGGGGTGTCGCGCGCCCTGGCTCTTCGGATTCAAGGCGGCCTCCACGAAGGCACAGACGGCCCGCCGCAGGCGCCGGTGTGTCGGCCGGTCCGCGCCCGCGGGCGCCCGAACCGGCCGCAAAAAAAGCTGCAGGGCGACCCGCAGGTAGCGATAGAGCTCCCGCCTGGACTCGATGCGGCGGAGCATCATCAAGACATAGCGTGGTCGAGCGTAGAACCGGAAATAGGCGCGCTTCGCGGTCGCCTCGAGCTCGGCCCGAGACATCTCGGTCCACGGGTTGGGCAGGTCTCGCTCCCCGACCGTTCCGCGGACGTACTCGCGCCAATAATCGATGCCTGTGGCCTCGACGATATGATCCCTCTCCAACTCGGTGTGTGGCTTGATGATCGCGATCTGGAACTGGGCGTACGAGAGGGGGAGGGAGCGGGCCAAGTCGAGTGTTCGGCGGCAGGTTTCCGGGGTATCGCCTGGAGCCCCGAGGATGAAGAAGCCCAGCGACATGATGCCGGCCTCCTGAACCGTCGCGAGCACACGGCTCTGGGTCGAGCTGACCTTCTGCCCCTTGCTCATCTGCTTCAAGACGGCGTCATCGCCCGACTCGACCCCGAAGTAGATGCGCCGGCAGCCACCCTCCGCGAGGCTTTCGATGAGTTCCTCGTCGACCTCGCCCTCGCTGCGGTGGAACGAGAGGGAGTCGACGCGGGAGCGGCAGGACCAAATGATATCGAGCCGGCGTCGTTTGATCTCGCGGGCGATCTCGATGACGCGGGCTCGATCGTGCAGCATCAGGGGATCGAACCAGTCGATCTCTCGAATCCCCAAAGCGATGCACTGCTCCAGCTCCTCGATGACTTGCTCAGGCGAGCGCGCCGAGAAGCCGGTGCGCCGCATACAGCAGAATGAGCAGGAGTAAGGGCAGCCTATCTCGGAGATACCGATGGTGAAGTTGCGCCGCTGGGAGACGTGCGAGTAGTAGAGATGGTTGGGGAAGATGCTGCGATCGGGGATGGGGAAATCGGTGAAGGGGAGGTGAGGGGCAGCGCGCCGGCTGAAGCGGGCCTCCCCGGAGGCTTTGTAGACCAGGCTGGGCACATCTTCGTAGCCCTGGCCCCTCTCGAGGGCACGCAGGAACTCGGGAAGCATCGCCGGGGCATCCCCCGCCGCGAGGAAGTCGAAGCAGCCTTGCTCCATGATCTCGTGGGGATAGGCCTTGGCCTCGTAGCCGCCAACCACCGAGGCGATGCCGGTCTCTCGACGGATCTCGCGTGCCCAGCCGTACATGTCCTGGATCGTCTGGGCCGCGTGGGCTGCAAAGCCCAAGAGATCCGGGCTCCAGTCGTCGATCTGGTCGATCGCTCGCCGCAGATCGATCCGCTCCGCCGCCGCGTCGATGAGACGGACTTGCCATCCGCACTGCTTGGCCACGGCGGCGACCCAACCGAAGGCAACATGGGGAAAGAGCCCGAACTGATCGTCGACCGTGCCGAGGTTCTCGTTGAACCTCTTCGCGTAGAAGGGCGGGTAGACGAGTGCTAGTTTCATTGCTCGAGAGCTGGTGGGTTCGGGGCTCGATGGAATCGATCGCCTGCACTCGTCGGAGCGGGGGGGCCGAACGCAGCTGACACAAGCATAACCGATCGTGTGGAATACTCCCCGTGCCAACGCTCCGCCGAGTCCGCAGGGTCGCCGCGACTCCTCGGGTTCTATCGACCCAAAAAGGAGATGAGTGAATGGACCGCGATGTGTCGGTCATCATACCGGTACTGAATCGACGCACCGAGCTGCAGCGCTGCCTCGACTCGATTCCGCCCTCCGTGAGCGAGATCGTGGTCGTGGACAATGGCTCCACCGATGGCACTCTCGAGTGGTTGCGAGATCAGCGTGCGAATGTGCGCCTCGTGGCGAATGCGGAGAATCGTGGAGCCTCGGAGGCGAAAAACCAGGGTGTGCGCGCTTCGAGAGCCGAGTACATCTGGTTTCTGGATTCCGACACCTTGATTCCCGGGACATTTCGGCTGGACCATGCCAGTGGAATCCTCGATGCCGATCCCACGGTTGGCGCGGTCGGTGGTGAGATCGTGATCGAGGACGGCCGGGGCAAGCTCTGGCGCGTGAAGACGCTCCTGGGGAACGGAGAGACCGAAACACTCGAGTTCGCATCGGGTTACGGTGGGTTACGCGAGGTCGATTATGTGCCGAGCTGCAACCTGCTGATGCGGCGGACCGATTTCGATCGGCTGGGAGGCTTCGATCCCGCGTACTTCTTTCTCGTGGAGGATACCGACCTATGTTGGCGGATAAGAGGGACCGGAAAGCGTTGTGTCGTCGACGATGAGAGCGCCGTGATCCACGCGATCGACGTGGACGCACGCCGCGGGGACCTCTTTCTCGTCCACCGCAACCGCATCCGCTTCGCGGCCCTGCACTTCTCGTTCGCGCGACTGATCCTATTGCCCTTCATGGATCTTCTCTATCTGCTCAAGCCCTGGAAACTGAAGAGCTTGCGCCGAGGTAGCGTCAGCACGCGCAAGCACATCTCCCCGCGCTTGCGTGCGCTGGGGGGCCGCCCATGGTCATTTCCACTGCAGCTTGGTGCGGTGGGCGTGGCCCATTTGTGGGCTCTGGCACGAGCCTATCTCTGGAATCTCGGACACGCCTCGGCGACTCGGCGAACGAGGAGAGCGCGAATGAAACTGACGCTGGTCGAGCTTCGAGCCTG
>CAZFNT010000291.1:0-5810 GCA_964520315.1 uncultured Gemmatimonadota bacterium | reverse complement strand
ATTAGGTGGCGGATCCTGGCCAATGGGGATCATTGTCTTGGGGCTCGACCCTCGTGATATCTTTCGAGTTCGAATCGCCCCCGACGTCCCACTCCGCCGCAAGCCTTCCATGACACCCCGCCAAGCTCTCGACCTCTTCGGCGATCTGCCGCCGCGGCATATCCGCACCTTGTTCGACGCCGCCGCGGTGATCGATCTGGCAGGATTGCCGCGCGGCGTCTGGCTCGGCCGGAAGGGCGGGGGCACGCGGGCTTTCAAGTGGATCGCTCGGCGCATCGTTCGACGCGACCACTTCGCGAAGCTCCTGATCGAAGACTGGGGCATCAACATGCGCGTCGAGCAGAACGCCACCTTTGCCTGCAAGGCCGACCATCGAGATTCGCCGCTGGTCGACCTCCCCTTCTGCATAAACTGGGACACTTTCGATTACGGCTACCACATCATGGGCCAAGACCTGCCGCAGCCGCCCCTGATGATTCAAGATGAGCTCCGCGCGCTCGCCCTATCGGAGCTGCACGAGCATGTGCCGGTTTCGCAGATCGAGAGAATCGGACTTACGCTCGGCGAGGCCGCAATGGCTCCCGGCGGTGCGGGGCTGCTGCTGGTCGGTTATGCTTCGCCTTTCGGTATTCACCGATTCAGGGGAACGCCCTTCGCTATGGTCTATCACAGAAAGGGAGCGGCCGCCGAGACTCGGGCGGCGCGCAACCATGTGGCGAGAATGCGAATCCTGGACTCTTCTCCGGGGCCGCGGCGATGCCGGGCGCAGGAGCCTGCAGCGGTGCCCTTCCCCACATGATGTTCAAATAGAAAGAACCCGACAATGAGCGATTACAATCCATTTGCGGTTGCCCAAGCCCAGCTCGACGAGGCCTGCGCGTATCTTCATCTACCCGACGGCACGCGCCAGCTTCTGAGAAACCCGCTTCGCGAGCTGCACGTCACATTGCCGGTCAAGATGGATGACGGAGCTGTTCAAGTGTTCCAGGGTTTCAGGGTGCAGTACAACGACGCGCGCGGGCCGACCAAGGGGGGAATTCGCTTCCATCCCGACGAGACGATCGACACCGTTCGTGCGCTCGCCGCCTGGATGACCTGGAAGACAGCCGTGGTCGACATTCCCTTGGGCGGCGGAAAGGGCGGCATCATTTGCGACCCGAAGCAGATGTCGCAAGGTGAGCTCGAGCGCTTGAGCCGGCAGTACATTCGGCAGGTGGGGCGTTTGCTCGGAACCGAACAGGACTGTCCCGCGCCCGACGTCTACACGACGCCCCAGATCATGTCGTGGATGATGGACGAATACTCCTGGCAAAAAGGCGCCAACGAGTTTGGAATGATCACTGGCAAACCGGTGGCGATCGGTGGGAGCCTCGGCCGAAACGACGCGACCGCGCGCGGTGGCGTTTACTGCATTCGCGAGGCTGGGCCTCTGCGGGGCATCGACGTTTCGAGCGGGCGATATGCTGTTCAAGGCTTCGGAAACGCCGGGCAGTTCGCGGCTCTTTTGATGAAGCAACTGCTATCGAACGGCAATCTCGTCGCGGTGAGCGATTCAGGGGGGGGTGTTTTCAATCCAGATGGCATCGATCCCGACGATATCGTCAACCACAAGATCGAGACGGGACATGTGGCGAACTTCCCCGGAACGCAGCCGATCACGAACGACGAGTTGATAGAGCTGGATGTCGAGATTCTCTTCCCGGCCGCGCTTGAAAATGTGTTGCGTGAAGACAATGCCACGAAGGTGAAGGCGAAGCTGATCTGTGAGCTCGCCAACGGTCCGACGACGCCCGAGGCCGACATGATCCTGCATGCGAATGGTAGCTACGTGATCCCCGACTTTCTCGCGAACGCCGGTGGCGTCACGGTTTCGTACTTCGAGATGGTCCAAAACAGCTACAACTTTGCGTGGCCGATCGATGATGTGTACTCGCGTCTCGATCAGCGAATGACAACGGCCTTCAGTAGGGTGTACGAGACGACCGAGAGTGCGGGCGTGCATCCACGCCTGGGAGCGTACATGGTGGCGGTGGATCGCGTGGCCGAGGCGATGAGACTTCGCGGCTGGGTTTGATTATTGGGAATCCACGAAGACAAGCCCGCTGCGCGAGCGGCCGTCGACCTGGATGCGAACCGACGCTCTCGGCTGCAACACCCACACTCCCTCTTGCCCACCGATTCTAGGTGCCTGTTCGAACCAGCTGCGGTTGAGCAGGCCGCCTTGCTCTTCGTCAAGGCCCATGTAGAGAATGTGGCCCGCGGCGATGTTGTGGAAGAAGTGGCTGCCTTGAGACGAGGCGACCCGATGCTCGTGGGTCGAGAGCTCGACGATGAGCTTAGCTTCCGAGATCTGGTGGTAGGTTACGGCTACGCCGAGCGAGAGGTTGATCGAGCCCCATCGGCCGGGGCCGATCAAGAGGTAGTTCTGCTCCCGCTCTCTCAGCAGGCGGTTGATTCGCGCCACTTCGTCGCCGAATGCCCGCGATACGCTCGGAGAGAGCGCGGTGGGGGGGATGTAGACGATCGGGCCGGTATGCACGAGATCGGCGCTGCCCATGGCCGATGAGGAGCGAATGAGCACGCGCGCGTCATCGACCTTCGATATTCGAACCGAACCGGAGCGCCGGCTTTGGGGCAGGCGCCTGAGCTGAACGAAATCGACGACGTGGCGGCCGCGGTTGGGGGAGCGTGAGATGTCGGCGGCGAACTCCATCTCGACCGGTCCTCCCATCCCTTCTTCAGCACCCTCCATTACATGGCAGAGGAGTTGGGCGAGACGTGTGTTCTGGAGCAAGCCCTTGAAGGTCAGGAGGGGTACGCCTTTCGCGAGGGGGCTCTCGCTGATCGTTCGTTCCGCCGGCAACCAGGTCGATTCGAGCAGGGCCATCGCACCATCTGCGCGCGCCACTTCGAGGGGAATGCTCGCGATCGTGGCTCTCGGGTCATCGGCGAGCCTGGCGCGACCGGAGGCCATGTCGATCGCGTCGAAGCTGCGCTGACTGTTCAGCCTCAGCTCTTCAGGCCGATAGAGCTCCGGCCGTAGCGAGGGGCGGTGGGGCGCGAAGCGTGTGACCTGTCCACCGCCGACCGCGCGCGTGCCCAGGCCGACCGCCGCGGCGACCATTCCGTCCTCGGGGCGCAGACTGCCGATCGGGAAGTAGTTCACCGAGCCCGCGACCCCCCCGATGGTGGGGTAGAAGTGGCCACGGTGGCGACGCCCCGCCATCGGCTGAACGATGACCGCCATTCGCTCCTGTGAGAGCAGCATGCCCTGCCGGCGCAGGGCGCCCTTTGGAGCTTGATGGTAGGTGCTCGACCAGACTACGCGCATGGCGTCGATGAGCTGTTGCAGCCGGTCCGCCTCTTCCGGACCGTTGTTCGGTAGCAGCACGGTCTGGTATAGCCCCGCCAAAGGGGACACCGATCCGTCTTCATGGATCGACGAGGATCGGACGGCGAGAGGACTCCTATGCTTGGCGAGATAGAGCAAAAGAGACATGACGAGCTCTCGCCGCAAGGGGATTGCGCAGAAGGCGCGGGTGATCTCGGTGTCGTCGGTCCAGTCGACACATTTCACCAGGTCGTTGCGCTCGACGAAGCGGTCGAACTCGCGCGTGCAGACTACAGCCGCGGGTGGGACTTCCACGCGCATTTTCGGGAACATGCGAGCCAGCTCGGCCCGTCGCAGCAACACGCTCAGAAAACCGAGCCCTCGCGCTTTTCCACCGATGCTGCCGTCGCCGATTCGGGCAAGCCCATCCCGCTGACCGGGGCGGCTCGACATCAGGAGGCGATGCTTGCTCATGATGGGCTATGATAGCTCTGGACGATGGCTTGTGCAGAAAGAGCAATCAACTGCACGGCTCGCGCATCTTCATTCGGGGCCTTCTACCATGAAGATCCACGTCCTTACTCTGCTCCTCTCGAGCAGCACCGCCGCCATGGGGGCTTCGAAGCGCCTGCCCGCGACATCTGCCCCGGTGATGCCCGATGTCACGATTCCAGCCGGTTACTATGCAAAAGGCGACATTGATTTCGGACGAACTCGGGAGGTGTTCGTGCCGGAGTTCACGATAGACATCTGGCCCTTCGGGCTCCCGGGAGATCAACCCGTCACGAATGTCAGCCCCGTCGAAGCGGAGATAATGTGCAACGCTCTCGGACGCAGACTCTGCACCGGCGACGAATGGGAGAGAGCGTGCAAGGGGCCGAAAGGAACGAGGGACCCCTACGGGGAGGAGTACGACTCGACAAGGTGCCGCACCGAAGTGCCGGGTCCCAAGTACGACAATCTCGGCGAGATCGGTCGAGAGACTGCTTGTTTCAGCGGCTACGGCGTTGCCGATATGTCTGGAAACATCAACGAGTGGGTGTCGGAGCCGATGGACGATGCGGCGAATGCAATGCGACGCCACTATCTACCTCGGTTGAGGTCCGGACTTCCCGGATCCCACAGGGGATACTCCAAAGCGAAAGGCGGCGACCAGGGTCAGGGCTCGATACAGTCGCGATGCGCTTGGGTTCATTCGCATGCGCCCGGACCATTCTCCGTTCACGACGATGATGGATTCAGGTGCTGCAGAACAACAGGTGCAGAAGTCGTCCCGGAGCTATATGCGAGGAGGTTTCTGGAGGCGGTCTCTTTGGGCAGACACGCCATGAAGAGGTCGATTTCGGAGGAGCTGGCGGATAGCCTCCTGAGGCTCGAATCCGACTTTGGAAGAACCGCAGAGACGCAGGCGCTGTTGGGAATAGCGTACAGTCAATCGAAGCGCCCGGATGCTCGTGAGCCGGCAATCAAGTTCTCCGAGGAAGCGCTGGCTCTGAAACCGAATGACCCGAATGTGCGATTGCTCCTGGGGCGACTGTACTTGGAATATGGCTTGTCGGAGAAGGCTGCTGGAGTGCTGGCCCCTCTCAAAGACGGCACCGATCTGAGAGCGCGCACTCTGTACGCCGCGGCGATCAGAGAGGCCGATCCTCGGGAGTTCAGGAGACGGATCGACGCGCTTCATTCAGAGAATCCAGACTATCCTGTCACTACGACATTGCTAGCATACCACCTGGCTGTCAACGGAGAAACAGAGAAGGCGGCACGCGTGGCCAAGAACTTGAAAGCTCGGCCGTCGGTGCACGGAGGGCTCGAAAAGCTGTTGCGCGGCTCCTTGGCAGAGGGAGGGTTCGCTGGTCGCTCCGAGATGGCAAAGACAGTATTGAATCAGGTCCTTGGATCTCCTTGGCCCGGTGATCAGTAGAATTCGGTGCGATCGAAGAGGCGCCGCAGCAGCCGAAATGCGCGCATACAGGATGGGGCCGTCGCGGGAGCGGCGGGTCGAGTCTCCGCGGGGGTGCCGGCCGGCGTTGAGCAAGGGCCGGCGGCGGAAAGCCCGCGAGCAAGATGCGGCAAAAGAGCTCACGGGCCGGTTCCGCCAGCTCGCCGCAGAGGCCGTGCAGCTCCGCTAAGTAGGCATCGGCTTTCTCAGGCGCGGGCTGATCCGGCTGGGCCAGAAGATCGGTCAAGTAGTGAGCCACCATCATCCGCGTTTCTTCTTCCCCTCGGCGTTCCGTCCAGGTCTTGAGCCGTTGGAAGCTGGGCCAGCTGCCTGGGTCGAGTCTTCCGCCCGCGGAGAATCGCTCCAGGCTCGGCGGACGCTCGTGTTCGGCGTCTCGGGCGAGCTTGATTCCCAGGGGTGCGTAGTTCGTTCCCTCCTGTCTCGCGTTTCGCGCTGGATCCCAAGCGAAAAGGGGATCGTCGAGATAAGCGAGGAACGACATCGTGCCGAGAAATGTCGCCAGGATGCAAGCACCGA
>CAZFNT010000290.1:0-5838 GCA_964520315.1 uncultured Gemmatimonadota bacterium | reverse complement strand
CTGGTGACGCCGCGCGGCCGTGCCCGGGGTTGCGATCAGCGTCCCAGCCGCCGCGAGTCCGCTCCACCGAAGGAAAGTGCGGCGGTCGAAGGGACGCCGGCGGGGTCGGTCGAACGATTGGTACCTCATGGCGCGGGGCTCCTCTCTGGGGTGAAGGGTCAGTGGACCATGTTCCTCGCCGACCCTAAGCTCACTCCCAACCCCACTCTGTAGCTGATTTGTAGTGTTCTGTACTGCTCTGTATCCTGAGAGTTGCCGCCGGAGCTCGCCGCCACATCTCCGGCACACTTCGGTGCCGGCGCAGGCTGTCAGGATCGTTCGGGCGCCCGTAGCGACGGGGCATGCGTGGCCTTCCGTCACGGAAGCCGATCACAGTGCGTCCCCCACAGGGGCTCTTCCCTGAACACTTCGTCAGTGACCGAGGATCAGTCCCCGGACCGACCATGCGCGATCCTAACCAGTTCGCGCAGAAGCCCGGTCTGCTCCTGAATGGCCCCCACCGCCTCGAGGAAGAGCTCGAAGAGCTGAGCGAATAGCAGCAGGCTGGCGACCGCGATGGCGGCTAGCGTCAGAATCGCGATCGCTCCCCCGATCGCCAGCAGATTCCCGCCCCAAGTGGCCAGGGTCACGGCTCCTATGCCCGCGAATAGGCCGACGATCGCGGCGCAGAAGACGTAGAGACGTGCTACTGCGCGGATCGACTCCCGGCGCCCCCTACCCTCGCTCAAAGCAACGGGACGGTCAGACGCGGCGTCACGACCCAGAGCACGCGAGATGCCTGGTTGAGCGGGTTGAAGATCGTGTGGGGGTGGGCCGCCTTGAAGTGGATGCTGGCGCCCTCGGGAACTCGGTGGAGCTGGTCCTTGATCTCGACCTCGATCTCGCCTTCGAGCACCAATCCGCATTTCTCACCATGGTGAATGAGGGGCGCGGGCGAAGCGGCTTGGGGCTGATAGACCACCTCGATGACGTCGAGATGGCTCGACGAGATGCCACCGGTCATCGAGGTCATCATGATCTCGCCTCGATCTGAGACCACGGTGGCGCGCTCGTTGGCGGTGGTGAGGGATATCTCGGTCGCGAGGCCCTCTTCGATGAAGAGCACGATGCTCTCGTCCAACGCCTTGCTGATCTTGGAGAGGCTCTTGATCGTCGGAGAGGTCTTGCCGCGTTCGATGTCCGAGATGAGCGTTGCCGACACACCGGCGCGTCGGGCGACATCGCGCAATGTCATCTGCTTCTCCGAGCGGACTTTCTTGATGCGCCTGCCGACTTCGGCGGAGTTGACCATCCTTGACCTCCGACATGGGAGTGATTTCGATCGAAGCGTCGGTCGATCGCTGCCGACCAGAGTTCGTTACGTGGGCAAGGAGAGTGCCCCTTCCGCGCCACGGTTCCCGATGAGCTCCGATGGCGAAACGGACCGATGTCCACGCGGCATACTGTTTAGCTCCACGTTTGGAGCCTGTCAACGGCAAACCTCTGCAACGCATCTTATTTCAAGAAGTTGCACACACATGGCTGACAAGATCCGCCCACGCGACGCTTGGGGGGGCTCGCCGCGCGCGGCCTCGGCATTCTCGCGCGCACTCCCTCAGGATATGTTCATCGAGGCGCTCGCGTAGGAATTCAAGGCGTACCGGCGAGCGGAATGTGGAGTTCCAGGCGACGGGCGTCCTCGCCGATCGTCGTTCCAGGCGGGTAGGTCGCTATCTCGGTGTTGGTCACGCGGCAAATCCGAAACAAGACCTGATGGGACAGCTCGGGATTCGCCCCGATCAGAGACGACGGGGTGTGTGGCGCGCTGGAGCCCCCGGCGCCGCTCTCGCTCGTGGCATCCGCGGAGAGCGCGCCGACGGCATCGATCGTGAGGGTCGCCTGGGTCTTGCGAGGGAGCAGGCGCACGAGGATCTCCCCTTGCCCCTCGCTCTTGCGATGCAGCACCGCCGCCGCCGCGCCGAGGGCGTTCAGCAGCATCTGGCGGAGCAGCATGGGAGCGATCGCGGCCACGGGAGAACCTTCCGGCAAGCTCAACCTCAGGTCGATCGCGTCGAAACGATTCAGGCGAGTGAGGAAGGCCTCGGCCTGGTACAGGGCGCTTCGCAGCGGCGAAACGGTTTCCCCATCGACCCTGGGAGAGAAGTGGAGCATTCCGTCGGTCAAGACGCGGCAACGCTCGACTTCAGAGGCGATCATGTCGGCGTCCTTATCGACCTTCGCCCACTCCTCGCGCCGAATATGTAGCGGCATGAGCTGCGCGTACCCCCCCAGAACGAGCAGGTGGTTGTTGATCTCGTGCGCGACCTCGGCCGCCACCGATCCGATCCCCGCCTTGCCGTGCAGCTCTACCAGAGCGGCGGAGACCTCGACCGAGGCCCCTACCAGAAGCTCGACCTCTCCCGTCGCCAGGTGCTCCACGCGCGCCCCGGCGCCCAGCGTCGAGCCGTCGTCGCGAATGAACGCAACCTCTCCCATCGAGGGTTCGTCGCCTGCGCCCTCGATCCAGACAAGGCTCTCTCGCGTCAAGAAGCGCACCGCCGGGTAGCCCAGAATGTGTGCGCGCCGGATCCCCAGGAGCGACTCGAGCGCCGCATTCGCCACCACGACGTTCCCCGCGGCATCGATGCGGACGATCGGGTTGTCGGTGCACTCGCGCAGACGCCGGAGCTCCCGCTCCGCATGAGTGGTTCCGCTCATCGATGGTTCCGGGGGAGGGTTGTAGCCGAATGGGGCACAGGTGTTCCCCTTCCTTCAATTCGGCCGGATAGGATCTCCCTTGATGCGCAGGGCGCGCACGGCGCCGAACTCGGGGCGGGATTCGAGATCTCGCACGAGCGCGTCGGAAGCCGCCGCGTCGAGATTCAGCAGGGTTCGCGCGCCATCGGCCGCCCGACCGAGGCTCATCGCCGCGATGTTGACGCCCCGCTCGCCCAAGATCGTGCCCAAAACGCCGACGACCCCCGGCTGATCCACATTCTCCACCAAGAGCATGGGCCCTTGCAGCGCCGCATCGAAGCGCATGCCGTCCAGGCCGACCAGGCGCCCCTCTCTTCGGCCGAAGAGGGCGCCGGACACCGTGTGAGAATCGGTCTCCGCCGAGGCCTTGACCGAGATCAGCGCAGAGAAATCCTCGGCCTCGGAGCTGCGTATCTCTTTGAGCTCGATCCCGCGATCTCGGGCAAGCGCGACGGAGCTCACGAGATTGGCGGGCTCGGCGAGCATCGTGTCGAGCATGCCCTTGGCCGCCGACGCCATCAAGGGGCGGCTGTCGAGCTCCAGCAGCTCCCCCCGGATCTCTATGACCAGTTCCGCCGGCGGCCCCGTGAGGAGCTGCGCCGCGAGAGAGCCCAGATTCTCTGCGAGATCGAGATAGGGGACCATGCGCGAAGCCGCCTCGCCCCCGAGCGAGGGGAAGTTGACCGCGTTCACGACGGTGCCGTCGCGCGCCCAAGCCTCGATCTGCTCCGCGATTTGCGCGGCCACCTGCACCTGGGCCTCGCGCGTCGAAGCCCCGAGATGCGGCGTGGTCGTGATCGCATCGACCTCGAGAAGCGGATTGTCGGCCGGCGGCTCGCTCGAATAGACATCGACGGCGGCGCCCAGAATCCGCCCACTAGAGATCGCATTCGCCAGCGCCACCTCGTCGACCAGCCCTCCGCGCGCGCAGTTGATCAGCCGCGCCGTCGGTTTCATCGAGGCGAGGCGGGCCTCGTCGACCAGATGCCGCGTGGTCTCGGTGAGCGGCGAGTGAAGGGTCACGAAATCGGACACGGCGAAGAGCCGGTCGAGCTCGATCAGGGGGGGCGTCTCCGATTCGGCGAGAAAGGGATCGTGGGCGAAGACCCGCATGCCTATCGCCTCCGCGATGCGGGCCACCTCCCTGCCGACCTTTCCCAGCCCCACGATCCCCAGGATCTTGCCGCGCAGTTCCGTGCCGACGAAGCGGCGCCGTTCCCATTTGCCCGCGCGCGTGCTCCGGTCCGACTCCGCGATGTTGCGTGCACAAGAGAAAAGGAGCGCGATCGTGTGCTCCGCCGTCGACACCGAGTTACCGCCGGGAGTGTTCATGACGATGATGCCGGCCCGCGTCGCGGCCTCGACGTCGATCGTGTCGACCCCCGCGCCCGCTCGGCCGATCAGGCTCAGGCGGTCGGCGGCGCGAACCACGGCCTCGGTCACCCGCACGCCGCTGCGAACGACCATGACGTCGATCCCCGCGACCGCGTCGATGAGCCCGTCTTCATCGAGCCCCGGCTTCTCGATCACCTCGCACGATTCGCGGAGCCGCTCCGCGCAGACCTCATTCACCGCATCGGCGATAAGCACTTTGGTCATGGTTTTCGAATCCAGTTCAGCGGAGCAGAGCCCCTATCGCCCGGCCGATCCGATCGAGCGCCTCGGTCAGCGCATCGGTGGCCGTCGCGAACGAAATCCGGAAGCAGGTCGGAGCCCCGAAGGCCTCGCCCGGCACGCAGGCCACCTTGTACTCATCCAGAAGATGCGCACACAGACCGACCGACCCCTCGAAGCTCGACCCGGCCGCCCGCAAGACCTCGGTCGCATCGGGAAAGGCGTAGAAGGCACCGCGCGGCGTGGCCAGAGTCAAGCCCGGGGTCGCCTCGATCGCGCGAACCGTCAGCTCCCGCCGCTCGGTGAAGGCCGAGAGCATGGGCCGAACGCAATCGAGCCCGCCCTCCAGCGCCGCGATGGCGGCGGCCTGCGAAGGGCTCGCCGGGTTTTGGCTCTGGTGGCTCTGCAGCCGCGCCATCGCCCGCATGATCTTCGCCGGACCCGCCGCATAGCCGACCCGCCAGCCGGTCATTGCATAGGTCTTGCTCACCGAGTTGGCCACGATCACATGCTCCCGCGCATCGGGCGAGAACGACGCGGGGGACACCTGCTCCGCTCCATCATAGAGGATGTGCTCGTACACCTCGTCGGAGATGATCAGCACTCCGCGCCGCACCGCCACCTCGACCAGCGCCTCGATCTCTGCCCGCCCGTAAACCGCCCCGGTCGGGTTGCTGGGAGAGTTGAGCACGAGCGCGCGCGTCCGCTCCCCGATCGCCTCTTCGAACATCTCGGCCGTGATCCGAAAGCCGGCCCCCGCGCCCGCCTCGATCACCCGCGGAACCCCACCGGCCAACCGCACCTGCTCCGGGTAGCTCACCCAGTAGGGAGCGGGAATGATCACCTCTTCGCCGGGCGAGAGAATCACGGCGAAGATGTTGTGCAGAGTGTGTTTCCCCCCGCACGAGGCCGCGATCTCTTCCAGCGCGTAATCGACGCCGTTCTCGCGCTTGAGCTTGGCCGCGATCGCCTCTTTCAGCTCGAGCGAGCCGTCGGCCGGCGTGTAACGGGTCATCCCCGCCCTCACCCCCGCAAAAGCCGCGTCGACGATATGCGCCGGCGTGTCGAAATCGGGCTCGCCGGCGCTCAGAGAGATCACATCGACCCCGGCGCGCTTCAGCTCTCGGGCGCGGTTGCTGATCGCGATCGTGGCGGAAGGCTCGATCCGATCGATCACGGGATTCAACCGGTGGATATCGTTCATCTGCGTGCCTCCGATGAGTGCGGTTCTCGAGGGTCGAAAGTCTACCCCATTCGCCGGCGCACTCCTTGGGGTTCGGGTCGCGGCACAGGCTCCTGAGCACCCTGAAGAGAGGGGCCTGAATGGGGGACGCACTGCGCTCGGGTTCCGTCCAATCGAAGAAGCCAGGCATGCCCCGTGGCTCCGCACTGCCCGAACGCGCCGCATCGGTTGGTCGATGGTCTTCGCGGGTTTTCGCGTTTGGACGTTCGGCTCGCCGGCCGAGCGGCAGCAGGAACTTCCGCTCG
>CAZFNT010000289.1:2744-5854 GCA_964520315.1 uncultured Gemmatimonadota bacterium | reverse complement strand
CAACTGTTTCGGCAGGCTGCGATGTCGGAGGGCGGCGGGAGCGCGGCGCTCGGCCTGGGGCAGGAATTCGATCTGCCGCAAGAGGCGTTGGACCAGCTCAAGCGCTACTACAAGCTCGATAAGCCGATCTATCTCGGTTACGTGATCTGGCTCGGCATTTGGCCCGACGAGACCAAGGACGGGGCGTTCAGCGGCATCGTGCAGGGCGACTTCGGAACGTCGTACCGGTATTCCGATCCCGTGCTCGCCACGATCGTCTCGAAGTTTCCGATCTCGATCTACTTCGGTCTGATCGGCTATATCGCCACTTGGCTCGTGTGCATTCCCCTGGGGGTCAAGAAGGCGCTTGAGCACCGGACGGCCTTCGACACAGTGTCGTCACTGGCGGTCTTTCTCGGGTATTCGATACCGGGATTCGTCGCCGCCCTGGCGCTCATGTTGCTCTTTGCCACCGACAACTTCGGCATGCAGATCTTACCCCTCGGCGATTTTCGGTCTGAAGGGTGGGACGATATGTGGGCGCAGGGCGAGATCTGGTGGTGCGTCAAGGATCAGGTCAGCCACACGATCATTCCGCTAATCGCGTACATGCTGGCCGGCTTCGCGACCATGACGATCTTGATGAAGAACAGCCTGCTCGACAACCTCGGCGCGGACTATGTGCGCACCGCCTTCGCCAAGGGGCTGAGCGAAAGGCGCGTGGTCTTCATGCACGCCCTGCGCAACTCGCTCATTCCGATCTGTGTCGGTGTGGGCCACGCGATCGGGCTGCTCTTCGCCGGATCGTTCCTTATCGAGAAGACCTGCAACATTCCCGGCATGGGGCTGCTGGGGTTCAACTCGCTGGTGGAGCGCGACTATCCGGTTTTGATGGGGATCTTGACGATCGGCGTCATCATCCGGCTGACAGGCAACATCATTTCCGACATTGTGCTGGCCCTTGTTGATCCGCGGGTGCGTTTCGGTTGAGAGAGAGGCGGCCGTCGTGACTCTTGTATGGAAGACGCTCTATCTCGTCGTGGTGCTCTTTGGTGGCTATCTGGTCACCACACGGGGCATTCCGTGGGCATACACCGGCCTGGGCCGGCGCCTCGGCTTCTCGATGAAGATGACGCCGATCACAGAGAAGCGGATCACGCGTTTCAAGCGCATTCGCAGAGGGCACTGGTCGTTCGTGGCGATCTCTTCTCTCTTCGTGACGTCGCTTTTCTTGGAGCTGATCGTCAACGAACGGCCGCTGGTGATTCGTTTCGACGGGCGAACCGAGCTTCCCGCTCTCAGAGACTGGACGAACAAGGTCCTCTTCTTCGTCGACTTCCCTGTGTTCCTTCCGAAGAATGAGTTCGGGCAGACCGGCGGGGGAGAGGTGGACTACGGTTTCTTCCGGCGATCGTGCGACGATTCCTCGCTTCTCGACGAGCGGATCATCGATTCCAAGGAGAAGGCCGACAGGGCGAAGGCGCGTTTCGAGAAGCTCGATCCCCCGGCGGCCGACGACTCCGAGTTCAAGAGATCGCGTTACGACCAGCGCAAGGTCACTTACGAGAAGCGGGCCGAGCAGCTCGTCGATCTGGAGCGCGCACAGGACGTGTTCGAGGAGGGGAGAGCAGGGATCGTTCCCACTCTCTACCCCTTCTCGCCGAACTCGCTGCGGCACGACTTCGACAAGCCGCCACCGAACAAGCCTTCTTTTGAAGACGGGATCCCTCTGGGGACCACGGTCGCCGGGCGCGATGTGTTGGTGCTTCTCGTCTACGGTTTTCGAATCTCGCTCGCTTTCGCTCTAATCGTGGCTGTATGTGGCTACACCGTCGGAGTGATCGCGGGGGGCATTCAGGGCTACTACGGCGGCTGGGTCGACATCGGCACGCAACGTTTCGAAGAGATATGGGGCAGCATCCCCTTCCTCTTCACGATCATGATCATCGCGTCTCTGGTGACGCCCTCGTTCGCCGTGCTGGCCGGTCTCATGATCGTGCTCAGAAGCTGGCTCGGCATCACTTTTTATGTGCGGGGGGAGTTCTACAGAGAGAAGGCGAAGGACTACGTTCAGGCCGCGATCGGTTCAGGAGTGTCGGACTGGAAGATCATCACCAAGCACATTCTGCCAAACTCCATGGTGCCGGTGGTGACCTTCGCTCCCTTCGGGATCGTTGCCTATATCGGATCGCTGGTGAGCCTCGACTATCTCGGTTTCGGGCTGCCGCCCGGCACACCGAGCTGGGGCGCGCTCTTGCGACAGGGGCTCGAGAATGTGAGGTTCTATCCGTATCTGGTGTTCATCCCCGTCGCCGCTCTGGCCTCGACTCTCTACAGTGTCGTAATGGTCGGCGAAGCGGTGCGCGAAGCCTTCGATCCAAAAGTGTTCTCCAGGCTCAGGTAGGCAAGCAGATGAGCAACGAAACGCGAAAGAAGCTGCTCGAGGTCAAGAACCTCAAGACCTACTTCGATGTGGAAGGACAGACCGCGAAGGCGGTGGACGGCGTGAGCTTCGACATCTATGAGAATGAGGTCTTCGGCCTGGTCGGCGAATCGGGCAGCGGGAAGTCGGTCACGTCGCTTTCGCTGATGCGGCTGATCCCCAATCCGCCAGGCGATATCGTGGGCGGCGAGCTGATTTTCAAGGGGCAGAACCTGCTCGATCTCAGCTACTACGAGATGCGGAAGATCCGTGGCCACCATATTTCGATGATCTTCCAGGAGCCGATGACGGCTCTGAATCCTGTTTTCAGCATCGGCTTTCAACTTCTGGAGGCGATCACTCACCACGCGAAGATGAGCAAAGAGGAGGCCCGCAAGCGTGCCGTGGAGATGTTGGCCTTGGTGGGCATTCCCGACGCCGGTCGCCGTCTCGACAATTATCCGCACGAGTTCAGCGGGGGCATGCGCCAGCGCGCCATGATCGCGATGGCGCTCGCGATGAACCCCTCGCTGTTGATCGCGGACGAGCCGACCACCGCGCTCGATGTGACAATCCAGGCGCAGATTCTGGAGCTGATGTATGATCTGAAACGTGACTTCAATGCGGCAATCGTCCTGATCCCAAATCAGGCCAGGGGGAATTTGCACTTTTGTTGACATAAATGGTATGCTGATTAGTAAATTAATCT
>CAZFNT010000289.1:0-2734 GCA_964520315.1 uncultured Gemmatimonadota bacterium | reverse complement strand
AAGAAGACCGGCGGCTCGTCGATCATGCTGATCACGCACGACCTGGCGGTGGTGGCGGAGACTTGCGAGAGGGTAGCGGTGATGTACGGGGGCAAGATTCAAGAGGTGGCCGAAGTTCCTCCCCTCTTCCGGGAGCCCCTGCACCCCTACACGCGAGGGCTGATGAGCTCGCTGCCGCGGCCGGATCGGAAGAAGCAGACTCGGCTCGACACGATCCCAGGGATCGTTCCCAGCATTCTCAACATGCCGCCGGGCTGCAAGTTCGCGGAAAGGTGTCGCGAGCGGATCGATCGTTGCGATGTCGAAGAGCCGGATCTGATCGAAGTGCGGCCAGGGCGTTTTTGTCGCTGCCACCTGGTCGAGCCCGCGGCGCTGACGAAAGGGGGTGCGTGATGGCTGTCAACACTTCCTCGAACGGAAAAGCGCTGCTCGAGCTTCGAGGCCTCAAGGTGCACTACCCGATCCACGGGGGCATCTTTTTGCGCCGGATCGGAGAGGTGAAGGCGGTTGACGGCGTAAGCGTCGTGATCAACGAGGGGGAGACCTTGGGGCTCGTCGGCGAGTCGGGATGCGGCAAGACCACCATCGGCAAGGCGGTCCTGCGGCTCGTTCACGCGACCGATGGCGAGATCCAGTTCACGCGAGGCAGCGGGGAACAGATCGATTTGGTGAACCTGAATCGTGGCGAGATGCGACCGATTCGCGCAGAGATTCAGATGATCTACCAAGATCCCTACTCTTCGTTGAATCCGCGCTGGTCGGTGGGCGAGATCATCGCCGAGCCGCTCACGGTACACCAGCCCAAGCTGTCCGCGGCGGAACGAGACAAGAAGGTGGCCTGGCTGCTGGAGAAGGTCGGCCTGACTGGCGAGCAGTCTTTCCGCTACCCCCACGAGTTCAGTGGCGGGCAACGCCAACGGGTCGGGATCGCGCGAGCGCTCTCGACCGGTCCTCGGTTGGTTGTCGCCGACGAACCGGTCTCGGCCCTCGACGTGTCGATCCAGGCACAGGTGATCAACTTGATGCAGGATCTGCAAGAGGAGTTCGGCCTCACCTATCTTTTCATCGCCCACGATCTGAGCGTCGTCGAGCACATCAGCCACAGGATCGCCGTGATGTATCTGGGCAACCTGGTCGAGGTGGGGTCATCGAACGAGCTCTACAACCACGCGGTGCACCCTTACACTCGTGCGCTCCTGAGCGCCGTGCCGCTCCCCGACCCCGATGCGAACCGGCCCGACCGGATCGCGCTCACCGGTGAGATCCCCAGCCCACTGGCCAAACCCTCCGGCTGTGCCTTCCGCACCCGCTGCCCGCTGGCGAAGGGTTCGTGCGCGGAAGAGGTGCCTGCGCTGAAAGAGGTGGGGCCGGGGCATTTGGTGGCTTGCCCGGTGGTGGATTAGATACGTTCAGCGGGGGTTCACTCGATGGGGCCCCGTTTTCTCACCGGCGCCGGATGGCGCGCCTGGATTGGAGTGGACGGAGCGATCGATTCCCGGCCCCGGAGCGTTGTCTGGCATTCGTCTTGCATTTCCTTTCTTGAGCCGTGGAGTTCCGGGTAGCCGAGAGGGCAAACCGTGAGTTCCGGCGCCGCCAAAGTCGTGGCGAGCGAGCCACGAGTTCGATTCACGGCCCTGGGCGGGGGCGATAGGAAAGCCGCTGGCGGTTCGGTCAAGACCATGCTCAGAGCCGCTGCAGGGGAAGCACGACGTGAAAAACGAGGGGGAGAAAAGTGGTGGGCCGACGGACGGACAAGCCGATATTCGAGGCCGCACTCCGGACGAGCGCCGGGATGAGCTCCATGGGCAAATCCGCCGGGCAATCCGGGTGCGGAGGTATAGCCGCAAGACGGAGAAGGCGTACCTGCATTGGACCTGGCGATATGTCAGATTCCATCGTGGACGGCACCCCCGGCGGATGGGGGCAAGCGAGGTCGAGGCGTTTCTTCAGCATCTGGCGTCGGATCGGGACCTGAGCGGGTCAACCCTGAACCAGGCCCGGGCCGCCCTGCTCTTTCTCTATCAGAAGGTCTTTGACCGAGAGGGGCTGGAAGTCACCCAGGTCGTGCGAGCAAAACAGCCCGTGCACCTGCCGGAAGTGATGACCCGAGCGGAGGTTGGGCGAGTGCTCGATTTCCTGGACGGGCCCCCAGGTCTGGTCGCCCGGCTGCTCTACGGCTCCGGATTGCGGTTGGGGGAGGCGCTCGGGTTGCGGATCAAGGATGTGCAAGTCGGTCGCCGAGAACTCATGGTGCGGCGGGGAAAGGGAGGGAAGGACCGGGTCACGCTGATACCTGAGGCTTTGGTCGATGCGCTGACGCACCAGATGGAGGTGGTGGGGGCCCTTCACCACAAGGACGTGAGTGAAGACCGAGGCTGGGTCGCCCTGCCCGGCGCTTACGGACGAAAGAGCCCCGCCGCCGCCAGGGAGCGGGCCTGGCAGTGGTGCTTTCCCGCGACCCGGCACTATCGAGACCCGGAATCCGGTCGCTGGCATCGTCACCATCTGCACCCGACCGTGGTGCAGCGTGCCGTGCGGGAAGCGGTGAAGGCAGCGGGGCTCGCCCGTAAGATCACGTGTCACACGTTTCGGCATTCGTTTGCGACCCATCTCCTGGAGGACGGCTACGACATCCGAACGGTGCAAGAGCTTTTAGGGCATCAGGATGTGTCGACGACCATGATGTACACCCACGTGCTCAACCGGGGGGTGGGAGGGGTGCGGAGTCCGTTGG
>CAZFNT010000288.1:0-5875 GCA_964520315.1 uncultured Gemmatimonadota bacterium | reverse complement strand
GTTGGAGAGGATTGGCATTGGGCCGATCGGCTCGGCCGCTGTGGGGCGCGCCGCGGCCGGGCGCGCCCCACACCGATTCGCGACGTAAACGCACTCCCCCCGCACGGAGAGGGTGGCGAACTTGACACCTGAAGCACACAGATGGGGGTGAACTTGTCAACAAGTGCCTGGATGCCGCCAAATCAGCGACTCGGGCACGATCTTCCGCCGAATCGCACCCAATTCGGGTCGCGTTGTCAAGTTCACCCCCATCTGTGTGCTTCAGGTGTCAAGTTGAACCCCAACTGTGTGCATCGGTCTCGTTCGGAGCTCACCGATCGACCGGAGACGGCCCGGAGATCGGATGCCGGAATGGGAAGCTATCTCTTCGCCGACCCTAGGGGTCCGCGCAAGTGCTCGAGAGGAGTGGGGCGCGCTGAGCCCGGGCGTGTCGTGGGCTCGCAGGGCGTCGCGTTCGGGGACGCGGAGCGACGGGGCATGCCTGGCCGGGAATGACGGCTGCCCGCCCCCCAGCGCGCAGTCCTCCCGAGGATCTCACGGCCGTGTCGAAACTTCAGGGCGCACTCCCATACCCTTGGCGCCGGCCCACCAAAAAGGCGATCATGTACCGGCAACACCCGCTTCTTTGGAGGACCGCGCCATGACCAGCAAGAAACCGTCAGCTCATCCATCGCTCGCCCGTCTCGTGGAACGTCAGATGCGCAATTGGGAGCTCGCACGGGCTCAACGGCCGGCCGAGCCCTCTCCGAAGGACGATGACGTCGAGGAGTTCATCTGCGTTTCGCGGATGGTCGGGGTCGCGGAGCAGGAGGTCACCAGGCGGCTCGGTGAAGAGCTGCAGTGGCCCGTCTTCGACCGCGAGATTCTGAACGCGATGGCTGGGGACGACGGGTTGAGGCGCCGGGTCTACGATGCGATGGACAATCGCGATCTGAGTTGGTGGGAAGAGACGCTGCGGCCGCTGGTGCACGGGGAGTTCGTGCCCAACGACTACTTCCGCAAGCTATGCGAGACCCTGCTCTCGTTGGCGCGCACGGGCAACTGCATCTTCGTGGGCCGCGGTGCCGATCTGGTGCTGCCCGCGGCGCATGGCTATCGTGTTCGGCTTGTCGGCCCGCGTGCTGCTTGCGTGGACAGATTCGGTGTGGAGCACGGTTTGGATTGGAACGAGGCGAAGCGGCGGGTCGAGAAGCTCGAGAGTGAGCGTTCGGAGTTCATCAAGCATCACTTCGGCGTCGGTGAGGACGATCCATCCCGCTACGACTTGGCGATCAATCTCGATCGCTTCAGCCCGCAACATGTCGTGGATCTGATCCTCGAGGGCAGACGGGTGCGGGCTACCGAGTGACGCCTTCTCGTAGGAAATCCGGACCGGCGCCGCCTTCGGCCTCGGCGTTGTTTCTGCGTCGCTGGTCCGCGCCCTTGGTGTGGCTCACGTTGGCGCTCTCCGTGGCCTATGGGGGGGTGCTGAGTGGTGTTTTCGTCTGGGACGACACCTACGTGGTCGAGAAGAATCTCTTCATTCGGGATCTGGGCAATCTGCCCGATCTTCTCAGCTCTGCGTACTTCGATCGGGCGGAGACAGGGCACTACACCCGCTCGGGAGAACAAAGCTATCGCCCGGTGGTCACGCTGAGTCACTTTTTGGATCATGCACTCTTCGCGCGCGACGCGGGCGGCTACCACGCCATGAGCCTCGTCTATCACTGGGGGGCTTGCCTGGCCTTGGCCGCTTTGTTGGTCACTCTGGGGCTCGGGCGCGCGGCTACGGTCGCGGGTACCTTGCTTTTTGCGCTGCATCCCGCTGCATCCGAGGCTGTGATCGTTGTTTCGTACCGCGAGGATATTCTCGCGGCGGGCGCGATCTGTGTCGCACTTATGCTGCATCTGCGAGGGCGAACCGGTGCGGCCACATGCGCCTTCTTGATGGGGGCGTTCGCCAAACAATCGGCGATTGTCTTTCTGCCCTTGGTGGTGGTCGCGGACTGGCTTCGTTGCCGTGAGGGAGGCGGTTCGGCGGTGGCCGCCTTTTGTGTCGCTCGGCGGGAGCACGGTCGCTCTTGGGCGGTCTACGGCCTTGCGTCGGCGCTTTATCTGTGGATCGTGCTCGTCTTGCTCGTCGACCCCGAGGTGGCTGCGGTCTCATATCCGGGTGGCTCGTTCGCGAGCGGAATCGCAACGTCGCTACGGGTGCTTGCCCGCTACCTGGGTCTGATCGTGGCGCCTATCGGGCTTCAGGTAGACCCGTATTTTCCGCCATCCTCCAGCCCCTCAGAGCCGTGGGCGTTGGCCTCCGGCATGGTCTTGGTGGCGGTGGCCCTGGCGGCTGCGCGCCTCTTGCCGCATTGGCCGGCCCGCTTCTTGGGGCTCTGGCTCTTTGTTGCTCTGGCTCCCGTGGCCGGCCTTTATCCGTTGCCCAACTACATCGCCGAACGCTATCTCTACCTTCCGATGATGGGGATCTGCGGGCTGGCGGGATGGGCCTTCGGCCGACTGGTTCATCGGTCGCGAGGAGAGACGCGGGCGAGCACGATACCCTGGCTGGCGCTCGGGCTCGTGTCGGCGGCTTTTGTCTTCGTCGACCGCTCGCGAAGTGTGATGGTGCGTAGCGAAGAGGCGTTCTTTCGAGAGATGATCCGCACCAATCCGCTCAGCGTGAAAGGGTTCGAGGGGTTGGGATCGGCTCTCTTCGGCGAATCTCGGATCGACGAAGCGGTGGAAGCGTGGGAGCAGGCGGTGTCTCTCGGTCCGAAGAGCCCGATCGCGCACCATAATCTGGGTCTGGCCTATCTTCGCCAGAATCGACGCGTGGCGGCCCTCGGTGTTTTCAATCGGGCTCTGCAACTGCAGCCGAGCTTCGTCGAGAGTCGCTACCAGCGCGCCGTTTTGATGCGTGAAGAGGGCGACACGGAGGGAGCCGAGGCCGAGCAGCGCAGTGTGCTCGAGATCAACCCCAATTTCATTCCGGCGAAGTTCCAGCTCGCTTACCTGCTCGATAGGCGTGGCGAAACCGGCGATGCCATCGCTCTATACCAAGAGATCGTCGCTGTTCACCCTGGCTACGCGAAGGCGTGGAAGAACCTCGGGGTCGTGCACTTGAAGAAGCTGAACGATCCCGACGCCGCGGCCGTCTATTTCCGTCACTACCTCGAGCTGGTTCCCGGCGATCCTCAGAGGGCCATGATTCAGCAAGTCGTAGACCGGAGCGCGTCGCGGTGAGCGATCGGGGGCGCTGGGAGACCGCCGGCGCGCGCGTTTTCGTTGGTGGCGCTCTCTATCTGTTGCTTTACGCGGGCACGTTTTACGGCGCGGTAGACTGGAAGGGAGCCACCTCGCTCCATCTGCTTCAATTCGTGGGCGCTTGCGCGGGCGCGTGGGTGCTCATCTCGCGCAACGACGCGAGCGAAGCGATCGGAAGGGGTCCGATTCTCGCTGGAGCAGCTCTGCTGCTCTGGGTTTGTGCCGCGCCTGTGCACGCATTTGCTGCGCGATTCGCTCTCCCCTCGTCTCTGGCGCTGCCGGGGGCTCTTGGTTGGGCGCTCCTGGGTGTTGCGCTTCTCAGATCGGAGCGTTCTCGCATCGAGGCCGCGCGCGGATGCGTTGTGGCGACTATTATAATATGCGTGTGGAGCTATGTCGTCTATCGCCAGGGCATCACCGTCCGTCCCTCCCTTCCTCTGGGGCACCACAATTTTCTGGCCGGATCGCTGGTAATGCTCATGGGGCCCGCGGCCGCTTTGACGCTAGCGAGGGGATCGGGCCTTGCCGACCGCGTGTGCGGCGTGTCGGCGATCGCGGCGGGTTTGATGACACTCGCGGGCACGAGCTCGCTGAGTGGCGCTATCGGCGCAGTCGTCGGGACGCTTGCTCTGGTTGTGTTGTGGATGCGATATGGCGAGGGCGAGCGACGTTGGCGAAGCGGGTGGCGTTGTTCGATCGGAGTGGCTCTGGCTGTTGGCGCGCTGGTGTTGCTGACACCCGGGGGCATGCGAGTCGTGCACCGCGTCGAGTCGATCGCTTTGGCCGAAGGCGATCGATCGCTGCGGAACCGCTTCGACTATGCACAAGGTGCGCTCTCGGGTCTTTTCGATGAGCGACCGGTGCTCGGGTACGGTCCGGGAGCGGTGCCTGCTGTTTTTCCCCTGTACCGGGTGCAGCGGAACGAGGCGGACGAGGTGGGGAAGGTCGTGACACAACTCCACGGCACGCCGGCGCATCTGCTCTTCGAGCTCGGGGTCGGCGGCGCGACGATTGTTCTCGGGCTGCTGGCTACGTTGTTTCGTCGCGCACCGATCGGTTTTCGCGGGGCTGCCGGTAGAGATCGAACGCTGCGTCTCGGTGCTTTCGCGGGCCTGCTCGGGTACGCGGCAACGTCGCTCGGCGATTACCAGCTTCACTTGGGGGCGATCGCCGCTCTGCTGGCGTTGCTAGTGGGAATGGTGTTCGGCGGAGCATCGAATGCCGCGAGCGAGAAGGCCGCTGCCGATTCAAGAACCTTGTCTCGAGTGGCCGCTCTGTGCCTTTGCGTCGCTGGAGTATGGGGCGCTTTTCGCCTCTGGCCGGTGAACCGCGCCCACCGGCATTGGGACGTGGCCCGTGCGGTCGTTGCCGGCCCGGGGACTCTCGATGCAGCGATCGAGAGCACGCTTCAGGCCGCCGATCTCGACCCTGGACTCGGTTTCTACCAGCAATCTCTCGCCGATCTGCTCGAGCGATCCGGCGCGCCGCCCTCCGCCGGGAACGTCGCGGCCCTTCGCCTGAGCGCGGCGCGCCGGGCCCCATTCGCCCCCCTGTACGCGGCTCGCGCGGGAGCGGCTCTGCTGGCCGCCGAGCGTCCCGACGAGGCGCGGAAGTGGCTCCGACTCGCGGTGGCGCTGGAGCAGGCATCCCCTCTGAGCTGGTTCCATCTGGGCCGTGCCGACGAGCGTCTCGGCGACCGGATGAGCGCGCTCGGCCACTGGTCTCACGCAATAGCCCTCGAGCCGGTCCTCCAGGGTGCCCGGGAGTTCGCCGATTCGACGGACAGAGATCTCGGCCGTTGCCTCGCCCTTCGTCTCTACCCGCCAGAGGCCGTCCGGGAGCGCGAGAGGCTCGATCCGCCGGAGTCGTGGCGGGCCGACGCGGTTCTGCGCACTACCCACGACGACGATCGCTGGCGGTCGACCGCAGCCTTCGTCTTTCGTCGCAAGGGATTGGCTGGTACCAGCGGCGAAGTTCTGGTCGATCGAGATCGCCTTTTCGGTGGAGGGATCGTGCGTCAGGCCGCCGAGATTCGCTGCGCGGACGCACTGCCTGCGCTCCCGGCGCGGGCGATCGAGCTCCTCGAGCGCAGGGGTTGGGGGATTCCGCCGAATGGGCCGGCGACGCAGTGGTAGGCTGGCCTCGACCTCTTTGCCCATGACCACGGAGCCCGCTCTTGTCTTCAACGCCCCACAATCCCCTGCTCGACCCGACCGACACGCCCCACGGCGCCATACCTTTCGATCGCATCGAGCTGGAGCATTTCGTCCCCGCCCTCGATCGAGCGATCGCGGAGGCCAACGCCGCGCTCGACTCCGTCGCATCGAGCGCCGAGCCCCCGACTTTCGAGAACAGTGTTCAGGTAATTGGGGAAGCATCCGACCGGGTAGGCCGTGTCCTTGCTGTCTATTTCGGTCTCATGGGGGCCAACTCCGACGACGAGTTCAAGGCGCTCATCGAGACGATCGGCCCCAAATCGAGCGAGTTCTCGAGCCGGGTCTCATTCGACCCCGACCTCTTCCGCCGCGTCGATGCGGTCCACCGGAACGCGGCGAACTCGTCGATGAATGCCGAGCAGCGGCGGTTGACGGAGCTCACCCACCGCGGCTTCGTGCTCAGCGGAGCTCTTCTCGAC
>CAZFNT010000287.1:0-5876 GCA_964520315.1 uncultured Gemmatimonadota bacterium | reverse complement strand
CCAAATACACAGGAATCGCACCAAGGCTTCGCTCTTCGGCCCGAGCGCGGCTATCTCGATTTGCTCGTTGCGCGTGTGCAGCCCACCTCCTCTGGCGCCGAGCCCGTCGATCGTGGGAACCCCGAGACTCCCGATGATGTTCGCGTCCGATCCGCCGCCGACCAGCGGCGCCTCGTCGAAACCGAGCCCCGCCGCTTTCGCGCAGGCGGCGTAACGCTCCAAAAGCTCCTGCGACGCGCGGCTTTTCTCTAGCGCGGGGTGGTGAACGCCGCCCTCGATCACCAGCCTTGCTCCCGACGCCTCCTCCTCGGCTCGCGCCAGGTTCTCGAGCGTCTTCATGAGCTCGTCTCCTTCGACTTGTCGAACAAAGCGGAAATCGAGCTCGCAACGCGCCAGATCGGGGATCGTATTGCGCGCCTCGCCTCCGGATATGACCCCGACATTGACGGTCACGCCCGCGTCGTAATCGGTCAACCCTTCCGCCGCATCGACGAAGCGGCACAAGGCGCGAATGGCGCTGAGCCCCGAAGCATGATCGTTGCCCGAGTGCGCGGACCGTCCCCTGGCCGCCACATCTACTCCCCCGGCGCCCTTCCGCCGCGTCACGATTGCGTCATGAAGGCGGCCGGTTTCCAAGACCAACGCGGCCGACGCTCCTCGAATCGTCTTTTCGAGAAAAGGACGCGAGTCCCGCGACCCGATCTCTTCGTCGGCCACTGAGATGAAGGCGAGGGGAAGATCGTGCAGGATCCCCGCATCGAAAAGAGCGGCCAGCGCGGTCCGCCCGATCGCCAGACCGCCCTTCATGTCGACGGCGCCCGGGCCGTGGAGCCGGCCCCCGCGCTCTTCGCAGAGCTCGAATGCGCCAGGTGGAAAGACCGTATCGTGGTGCCCCACGAGCACCACACGACTCGCTCCCGGCCGAGACCACGCATCGGTGTGCCAGAGCAGATGGTCACCGACTCCATCGCCTTGACGACGAACCAGGTTCATGCCGGTCTCGGCGAGGGAGGCGGCCAGCAGATCGCCCATGGCGTTCGCGCCGGCGACGTTGCGCGAATGAGAGTTCGTCTCGATCCAGAGACGGAGCAGCGGGAGGATCTCTTCGGTGCGTGCGCGCGCGGCGATCAATGCGTCATGCAAGAGATGGGCATCCGGGATGTGGGTGGCGTCGGAGGCGTAGTTAGGAACCTGCGGGTGCATACTACAGCGTCCGGCCAGAGGATTCGCGTTCGGCTGCGCGTCCTCTATCATGCCGGGGCGAGACCGAGCCCGCGACCGATCATCGACCACGATCCGGAGTGACGCAAATGGACCAGATCCCCACCGCCGACATCCGATTGCAGAATCGAGGCCTGGTCCGCGAGCTCCGCGCTGCTTTCGAGCGTGTGCTGCTCGAGGACGACGCGATACTCGGGGCGGCCCTGACAGATTTCGAGCAGGTGTTTTCGCGCTGGGTCGGTGTCTCATACACAGTCGGCGTCGGCAACGGAACCGACGCGCTCATCTTGGCGCTCCGGGCGGCCGGCGTGGGTGTGGCCGAGGGCGACGAAGTTCTCGTCCCTTCGAACTCCTACCCCGCTGCGGTCCTGGCCGTGCTGAGTGTCGGGGCCACGCCGATTCTGGTCGAGCCCACGCCGGCCGAGCACTGCATCGATCCCGGCGCAGCCGCCGAGGCGATAACCGAGCGCACTCGCGCCATCGTTCCCGTGCATACATTCGGTCTGCCCGCCGACATGGGGCGCTTGAGGGAGCTGGCGACGGAGCATGACCTTCGAATCGTCGAGGACGCCGCCGCGGCGCATGGCGCCCAGTTCGCCGGTGCGAGGGTCGGATCGCTCGGCGACGTCGCCTGCTTCTCTTTCCACCCTCGAAAGACCCTCGGAGCGATCGGCGACGCGGGCGCGGTAACGACCGATTCGGCCGAGATCGCCGCTCGCCTGCGCGGGCTCAGAGATTTCGGTCGCGGGCCGAAGGGCGTATGGGGCGAGCGCGCCTGGAACACGAGGATGGACACGCTGCAAGCGGCACTCCTGCGCGTGAAGCTCGCGCACGTCGATGGCTGGATTCTCAAGCGTCGCGAAATCGCCGAGCGTTACCAGGCCGCCTTCGATGGTTTGACCATCGGCCTTCCGGTAGAGACAGAAGAGAGAAGGCACGGGTGGACCCAATACGTGATCCGGATCGATGCCGCGCGCCGAGGCGGACTGCGTGCCGCCCTCTCCGAATCCGGCGTACAGACTGCGGCTCCCTATCCGGCGCTTGCGCATCTTCAGCCGGCATTCGCCGAGCTGGGTTGGCGCGCCGGCTGCTGTCCGATGGCCGAGGAGCTTGCATCGGAATCGTTGTCGCTACCGATCTACCCCGGGATGAGCGATGCGCAGCAGGATCAGGTCGTCGAAAGTGTGCGGAAGGCGCTCGGGGGGTGATGCCGGCACGCGGGTCCTTTGTTCCGTGAGGTTTCGAATCACCCGACCGAGCGAAAGACCGCAATGTAGTGCAGGGCCGCGCCGCCCAACACACAGATATGGAAGATCTCGTGGAAGCCGAAGCGACCTGGGACTGGGTCAGGGCGCTCGGTAGCGTAGATCACAGCACCGAAGGTGTAGCTCAGGCCACCCGCCGCGATCAGGAACATTGTCGCTGTTTCCATGCTGGCGATGAAACGCTGAATGGGGATGACGGCGATCCAGCCCATGCACAAGTATGTCGCTACAGTGAGCCAACGTGGTGTGCGGATGACGACGAATTTGAAGATCGTGCCGGTGATCGCGAGTCCCCACTGCGTGCCCAGGATGCTCCACCGCCACGCGCCGTCCAGGTGGACCCAGCAGATCGGTGTGTAGCTGCCGGCGATCATGAAGAAGATGGCCGAGTGGTCCAGCCGGCGCCAGATGGAGGCGCTGTTATCTTCGGTCTTGAGGCCGTGGTAGATCGCGCTCGCGCCGAACAGGAATACGGTAGATAGGCCGTAGGCGAGCGCGGTTGCGCGCCAGGCCGCTCCCTGAGCCGACAGGACGAGTACCACGGTTCCCGCTCCCGCCAGGAGCGCTCCCGCCAGGTGCGAGTAGCACGAAACGGCCTCCGCGGGGGCGGGACGCCAGGGGGTTCGGGGCTGGGGCGCGGTATGCATCTGCCGAAAGTCGTGCGTTCATGTCATGGTTCGGTCATGAGGAACTGTTGCCTCGGGTAGTCGATTCCGCGCCGCAGCCAATGCTGAAAACCGAAGCTGCCGGCTGTCGAGATCGACTGCTGACAGCAAGGCGGGACTCGGGTGAGACTCTTGAATCTCACGGGGCAGCGGACTGATTGGCGGGAAGAGGAGAACGAAATGACCGCACTTCACTCAGGCGCTGTGATCGCGGCTCCTTGGGCCGGAACGGCCATGGCAGGCACCACAGCTCCCCTCCCCTCGCCCGCTTACGCGACACCCTCAGAGCAGATCGTCGAGGCTCCGCCGGTTCAGATGCAGTCTCTGGTCGCCAGAGTCATCTGCGTGGTCGACGATGATTTCAACCATGGGAACGACAATGTCGGTGTCTGGACCGTCGATTTCGGCGGCGGCAATATCTCAGGGTCGGTGATATACGACACCTACCAGCCGATCTGCGCATACGCTATCAGCGGCAGCTACCAGGGAGCCTCGTTCACGATCACGTTGACCCAGACGAGCCAGGGCTGCTGCGAATCGGGCAATGTGACCGGTGTGGTCGATCTCGGCGCGCGTAGGGCCGACGGCGTGATCGAGTGGATCTGCAACGGGAATCCGACCCCGGGCGCAACGACCTGGCAGCTCTGCTACTAGGGAGAGTTCGTCAAGAGGCCGGGGCCGGCCGCTCCGGCGGCCCCGCGCCCATCCGGACGCGCCGGATCGACCCTGGTGGAGCCATCGCGTTTGCCTGGCCATCAACAACGGCGCGCGATCCCCAGTGCGTCCCCCAGTCCCTCCCCTCTCCTCTTCGCCTTCCCCTTCTCCGACACCGATCCATCACCCGCCCCCACTGCGCAGCTCACTCTGAGCCACCGTCACCGCGCCCACGACCTCCGCCCCCGCCTCTCGCAACGCGATCGCCGCCGCGCCGATCGTCGCTCCGGTGGTAACCACATCGTCGATAAGGAGCACCCGCTCCCCGGGCAGCGGACGGAGCACCTCGAAGACACCGTCGACGTTGCGCCATCGCTCCTCGCGATCGAGATCGGTCTGAGTCCGGGTCGCGCGCGTGCGCCGTAGCGCCTCACGCGGCGGAGGGAGTCCGTGCGCCTCGGCGTAGCCATGAGCGACGAGCATGCTCTGGTTGAATCCCCGATTTCGCTTGCGGGCGAGGTGGAGCGGAATCGGGACCACACGACTCACTTCGTCGGTAATCGTGAGGATCGACGCCCGCTGCGGGTCATCTCCCGCTTCCCCCACTTCCTCCGCTTCCTCCGATTCCGACGCGAGGGCGTGGTGCGTGACGATCGCGGCGAGCGCCAGCCCCAGGCGCCCACCGATCGGTTCGAGGCGTTGGTACTTCAGCGACTGGATCAGCGGACCCACCGGGCCATCGTAGGGGAAGGCCGAGACGACGACGATAGTCGAATCCGGACCATCCGCCGGGTCGAAATCGGACCACTCGGGGCCGTCGAAGTTGGGATCGGGCGCGATCGGGACGGCCAGCGGCCGGGGCAGCTCCGAAGGGTGCGCCAGGCAGGCCGCGCAGACCACGGGGCAAGCGCGCGTTGCGCTTCCTGCGCAGCCGGTGCAAGTCGGCGGTGCGACCAGATCGAGAAGGGTGTGCCACGACTCGGCGAGGAGCCGCCGGATCGGAGAGAGCATGCGCGCACGCAACGCAACTCGCGTGCCGGTCGGTCTACTCGAACGAGATCGGCACCGCCAGCTCTACCCGCACCGAGGTACGATCGGTCGGTTCGTAGATCGGAATGCCGCCGACCACCTCACTGAGCATCCATGTGCGGTGAAAACTGCCGACGAGCCAGAGGTAGCTGTTCAGGGGGTATTTCGCTTCGGCCAGCAGATGGGAGTCCTCGTCGAGCTTCACGGCATCGCCGAATCCGTCCACGTGGAAGCGGTCGTAGGACGCGCTCAGCCGCAAACTGGGCCCGAGGTCGGGCAGCACCGTCTCGGCATGGAGCCAGCCGTCAGGGTCGCCGTCCTTCCACTCGTAACTCCCCACGACGTATAGGGTGTTGAGCAGATTGGCGATTGCCTCGCCGAACCAGCCGGAGTCCGATTCGAGCCCCTCGAGCCCGTCGAGGCGGGTCGCCCGATCGAGCTCGTAGAAATGGTCGAAGTAGGGAACCATGATCTCGTCGCCGAGAAAACGACGTTCCAGCCGCGTGGTGAGGGTGAGGGAGTTGGCCGGGAAGCGGAGCACGTCGACGGCGCCCAAGATGTTCCCCGCGCCGTGGCCCGTGATCCTCACATGGTCGTAGTAGAGGGTCAGGTCGAAGGTCGAGCGGCGCACCACCGGCAGGTCGATGTCGAAGCCGACCACGGTCGCGGGATCACCCGGGCCGAAGGGGTTCGGATCGACATCGCTGATCAGCGTCGCACCGACGGCCATCGAGTCGAGAAGGGGCAGATCGCTACGCGTGAAGAAGGGACGCGCATAGACCCGCCCACCCATGATCTCGCCGCGCGTGAGATTCGAGTAGATCGATTCGAAGCCCCAAGGACCCCGGTCGAGATCGAGCACGAAGCCGGTCTTGCGCTCGTTCTCGTCGAGGGTGTTGGAGTAGTGGCGCATGATGCTGCCGTGTCCGATCGTCGCCGAATCCTGCACCCCCACGCGCACATAGAAGGGATCGCCCTTGCGCGCCCAACGCACGTAACGGAAGACCGAAAGGTAGTCCGAGAAGGAGTCCCAGTCCTCTCC
>CAZFNT010000286.1:0-5887 GCA_964520315.1 uncultured Gemmatimonadota bacterium | reverse complement strand
GAGGCAGAATGCGCGGATGACATCGGAAAGGTCGCAACTTGATTTCCGCTTGGGCGGTACACCTCGGCTCCCTTCAGATCGAGGTGTTTCTAGCGACGGGCGACGGGCGATCATGTGCCCCTCCTTGGCTCGTAGCAGTCTACTTCTCTTGTTGCCCTAGCGTGAACCGGGGTTCAGCTGCTGCAAGGGGCACCGGCGGCATTTCATCGAAATCAGCGCGCCAACGAGCCAAGCGCCCGCTCCGCCGGCCCAAACCCGGGCGAGCGCTCCAGGCACGCCTCCAGCAGCAGCCGGCCCTCCTCCAACCGCCCTTCTCGAATCGCCAGGCCGGCCAGCGCGAAGAGCGGCTCGGGCCGCGAGAGGTCGAGCTCCGCTGCAAGCCGGTACTCGCGCCGGGCATCGGCAGCGCGGCCTTGAGCTGCAAAAACGTTGCCCAAGTCCATTCTGGCTTCGATGCGATCGGGGGCTTCGGCCAACGCGGCACTCAGCAGCTCTTCCGCTTCCGGTAGTCGGCCCGAACGACCCAGCACGCTGCCCAGACCGATCCTGGCCTCGAGCCGCATCGGATTGACCGCTATCGCCCGCCGGTACTCCGCTTCCGCCTCTTGCAGCCTGCCATCTCCCGCCAGCACGGCCGCCCGGTCGGAGCGGACTCCCGCTTCGTCGGGCCGGTATTCCACCGCCACCTCGCAGACCCCGAGTGCGGCATCGAGTGTCGCCAGCGCCTCGGCCTTTCGCCCGAGCGCCACTAGAGCAAGCGACAGATTTCGGTAGGCGCGAATGTAGTTCGGGCGCAGCTCGATCGCCCGCTCGAAGTGGCCAATCGCCTCTTCGTGCCGCTCTTCGCTCAGAAGCAGAGCCCCCAGATTGCCGACCGCGAGCGGGTCGCGGGGGTGGTGATCGAGCTCGGCCAGGAAGGCGGCGCCCGCCTCGCGCACATTGTCGCGCTCCATCGAGATGATGCCCAGGTTCATCCATGCCCTGGGATAGTCCGGATCGAGCTCCAGCACATTCTGAAAGGCATCCGCCGCTTCGTCCAGCCGGCCCAGACGCTGATGCGACGCTGCGCGGGCAAAAAGCGCTTGTGCGGGCGATGTCTCGTCAAGCCTATAAGTGTCGGGCCAGAGGAAGTAGGCCGCCGCTAATGCGATGGCGAATGGCATGACCAAACGTCGCTTCCCCCCCCCTCTTAGGGTCCACGCAGAAATAGCTAGGGACTTTTGCATCCCATCTGCACCAGATCTGCAGCACATCCGGGCGCAAAAGTCCCTAGCTAGTTCTGCGTGGACCCTTAATCCATCGACCAGGAATATGGCGGCCGCCGGTGCGAGCACCGCCAAGACCGGGACGCGATAACGTGTCGCGACAAAATATGTGATCACGGTCGTTGAATAGACCGCCACGAAGCCCGAAAGCAGCCATGCCCGCCGGCCGAGCCAGACGAGCCCCGCGATGCCGGTGGCGATCAGAAGCAGATCGAAGCCCGGGTCGAATAGGGGACGGAAGAGCCGTCCGCCGGTGCGCTCCTCGATGGCACGGTCGATGTCTTGGTTGTTCGAGACGCGCGGGCGCCCCCAGAAGAGTCGGGCCTTCTTCAGCCAAAGGCTGGCGGCGGCGGCCGGGGTTTCGCGCCAGAATCGCAGGCCCTCGCCCATGTAGAAACGGGAGACTTCAGAGGGGCGCAACTCCCTCCCGATCCGGCGCTCGGCGTGGCGGACGCAGTCGTAGTACTCCCAGTTGCCGCCGATGATTTCGAAGCCGGCGGGGCTGCCGAACATGCCGTCCGATCCGGGGTTGTTGCCGGTGTAGAAGGCGATCCCGCCCTGCGAAGAGATGAGCACCGCGTCGCCGCCGACGAGGTGGTTGCGCAGGGCGACCGGCACGATCGGCAACGCCAGGGCGAAGTAGAACACGGCGATGCGTGCGACGCGACCTCTGCCCGCTCGAATCAGCGGGACGAGCCCGACGAAGGCAGCGAAGATCAGGACCGTTGGTCTCGCGATCGCGCTCAGGCCGAGGAGCAGACCCGCGCCCGCTGCTCGAAGGGTTGATGGGGGGCGCCCGCGGGCACGCGCGAGAACGAGCAGAGCGGCTAGATCGAAGAAGACGATCCACGATGTGATCAGGATCTCCCCTTCGAAGTAAACGAAAGTGCCGGTGCAGGCCAGCAGCGCCGCCGCCACGACCGCGGCCGTCCGGCTCCCGCCGAGAGATCTGGCGATGGCGGCTCCGATGGCCGCCGATGCGAGTCCGAGGCCCATCTGAAGCACCCGTGCCCAGACGAGGGGATCGAGGCCGAGCCGGATGAAGAAGGCGAGCAGGTAGGGGTAGAAGGGGGCCTTGAAGAAGGGGGATTCGCCGCCCCAAGGGTCGACCAGGGCGAGATGGCGTGCCTGGGCCAGAAAGGCCTCGGGGTCGTTCTGGGGAGCGAGGAAGCTCGGCGCCTGGACGAGTTCGGTCCAGTAGGCGGTCCGGATGAAGAGGCCAATCAGGAGCGCGAGCCCCAGCCCCACCCACGACCGTCGAATGGAGATCAGCCTTCCGGCGTGAGCGGCGGAGTGTCGATCTCGGCCGCCGGGAGAACGACGCCGTCGTAGGGACAAAAACGCCAGCCAGACTTCGCGGTCTCGCCGCAGCGCCGGCAGCGGATCGGGCCGTCGACGACCTCGCCGTAGCGCGCCAGGATCTCACGGGCGTGCACAACGGCCACATCGTAGCGCCGGTTCTTCCCCTCTTCGAGCACGACCTGGGCCAGACGGCTCACGGTCTCGCGATCGTGGGCGTTCTCGGGGCTCTCTTCCACAATCGTCGCGATCCGATCCATCAGAGCACCGTAGAAGCTCTTGCGATCCAGGCGGCCCAAGGCCGACGAAGGCTGCGTAGCGCTTGCGGAGAGCCCCAGCAGCGCCTTGAGGTAGGCGGCGTAGGCGTCGTCGAAGAGCATCTGCTCCAGCACGCCGCAATCGCTCGGCTCCAAGTAGAACCCGTGCTCCAGGTGGCCCGCGAGATTCGCCTCAGGTCGCGGAACGGGCGGCGGCGGCTCGAAGGCGAAGGCGAAGGCGAGCTTCGAGCGGTCGTCCTCGACGACCAGGCGGCGCAGGTCGGTGAGCAGGGCTTCCACCGCTTCGTCTCGGGCGCGGTAGTAGCGCGCCATCTGCGTCGCGAAATCGTCCGCGGAGCGGGAGATGAATGAGTAGTCCCCCTCGACCGTGCGCTGCATGCCAGAATGCCAGGCGTTTCCCAGAAGAAGCCAGCTCGCCTCTCGGGCCGCCAAGATCACGATCCGGTGGCACCTGGCGCGCAACGCCTCGTTGGAGCCCGGAAAATCGGATGTGGTGACCTGAAACCAGCGGAGAGCCTCGTCGATGCGCCTGTCAGACAACGCCTCTACCGCGATGGCGAACGGTTCGGCCGCGCTCTCTTCTGGCTGCCGGGCGGCAATCGGGCCGGCGATGAATCCGAGCAGGGCGGACACGAGAATCGCTGCACGGGGGGTTGGCGCTCGCACCTCTGGTCATTGCCCCCTGAAGGCGCGATCGAGCTCGTGCCTGCGCGCCTTGGGATCGACGAGCTCCTCCGCCGAAGCGTGTTGCAGATAGAGCTGGAGCTGCTCCTTCGCGAGCGTCATCTCGCCCATGGCGAGGTAGACATCGGCGAGTGCTGTGTTCGCTTCGGTCAAGAGGGGATCGGCTTCGAGTGCGACCAGGAATGCGTCGCGCGCTTCGCGCAGTCGGCCGAGCTCGGCCAGGACCAGGCCTCGCCGATACCACCCCTGCGGGTCCATCGGATCCTCGGCGGTGGCGTCGTCGTAAGCCCTCGCGGCCGCGGCGATCCGACCCGTGCGCGCCAGCTCGTCGCCCCACGCGAGCTCGAGCTCGGCCCCTTCGCTCGTCAGCTCGAGCGCCTTGCGACGAGACTCGAGCGCCTCATCGAGCTCATCGAGACGCTCAAGCGCCTCCGCACGGCCTTCGAGCGCCATAACGTGATCCGGATTGACATCGATCGCCTGGTTGAAGAAGCCCTCGGAGTCGCCCACGAGCCCGGAGAGAAGATGCGCGCGCCCGCAGAGGGCGAGCGCGTCCGCATTGTCGGGGGCCAGCTTGATCGTGGTTTGCAAGGCCCCGATCGCCTCCCCCGTGAGGCCAAGGTCGATGAAAGAACGCCCCATATCGAGGCGCAGATCGATCCTCTCCGGATCGGCTTCGATCGCTCGCTTGAATGAAGCGATGGCGCGCCCGTGGTCGCCCTGCTCCCGGTAGATCCGGCCCATGAGCGCGTTGGCGTCGACATAGTCGGGCCTGCGCTCCACGACCGCGTCGAGCTCGGCCAGAGCTTCCTCAGACTTGCCTTGCTCGTACAGCTCATTGGCGAGCTTCGTACGGCGCTCCAAGCTGCTGCACGCGCAGATCAGGAGCGCTAGCCCCAGCGCCGTGGAGCGAACGATGCGATTGCCCATCGGGTCTCCGAGAGTGTGGTTGCCGAAAAGAGGATCCTCGTCACAGTGTATCACGGGCTGGAACGAGGCATTTCCTACGGCATTTCGTTGATCGCGACGGCCGTCTCGTTCTCGAGCGAATCGATCAGAGCATCATATAGGGCCGACTCCGCCTGGCCCCGCAGCTTCGCCTCGATCCGCTGCTGAACCTTGTCGAGCGGAGTGTGCCTTCCCGGCGTATGGACTTGCAGGTAGAACACCTCCCACCCGCGATCGGTCCGGCGGGGCCGCGTCGCCTGGTCGATCTCGATATCGGCGAGCGCGGCGGCGAGCTCGTCGGAGTAGTGGCTGATCTCGTGCAGCCCGGAATCGCCACCCCCCTTCGCCTGCGACTCCTTCCACAGCTCGTTTCGCACCTCGCTGAACTCCCCCGCGTTCAACCGCTTCGTCACCTTCGCCGCGGCCTTCTTCTCATCGAGAACGAAAACGAAACCGCGAGCCCGAGCCTCGACATAGAACTCCGTGTCGTGCTTCTCGTCGTAGTAGGCCTCGACATCGTCGACCCCGATCTCGACCGGGTCCTTCACGCGGCGCTGGAGCGTGTGCCGGGCCAGATAGCGATCGACGTTCCGCTCGAGATCTTCTCGAATCTCCCGCTCCAGATGCAGCCCCATAGATCTCGCCAGATCGGCCATCAGCTTCTCGTCGACCATCTGCCGCAGAATGGTCCCCCTGCGCTCCGGCTTCCTGGCGATCTCACCCTCCGCGAGGGCGTCCATTCCGCCGATCAGTCGGTCGAGAGCCTCCATCGTGATGATGTGATCTCCGACCGACGCCGCCACCCGCGGGCGGTTCAGCTCGAAGCAACGCTCGACACCTTCGGTGGCGGATCGGGTGTAGGGCGAGCGCGGATGATCGACCAGGATCGCCTGATACTCCGCGGCCGCCCGACCGGTGTCACCGCTCGCCTCGAGAGCGCGCGCGAGCTTGTAGTGGATCTCGTCGCGCCGCGCCGCGCCGTCGCCCAGCTCCTCGAGCGCGCGCACATAGGCCGCGGCCGCGCTCTCGAGATCGTCGAGGCGCGATTCATAGAGATTCGCCAACTTCAGCAGCAGATCGACCCGGGTCGCGGCATCTTCGCTCCCTCGAATGGCGACATCGAGCTCGACTGCCGCGTGATCTTCGAGGCCCCGGCGCAGCAGCGCATCGGACGACTCGGTTGCATCAGAAAAGGAAGCACTCGCGGCGAGGGCTGCCGCGAGCAGAACGATTCGACTCTTCATTTCAGAACGTTTCCTTGCAATGGGGGTTATCGCCGGCCTTCAGGACATGAGCTGCATCAGCCCGCCGGCCGCAAGCGGAATGCGAAAGTTGTCATCGATCGGAATCGGAACCAGCTCCGCGATAGTCGCCGCGGCGGCCCCGGCCAACCCCACCTCGATCGGGATGTCG
>CAZFNT010000285.1:1089-5888 GCA_964520315.1 uncultured Gemmatimonadota bacterium | reverse complement strand
AACGATTCAGAGGGCACCTTCATTCCCGAGAAGAAGACCTTCGATCTCTTCGGTGCTTACGGCCAGGCCGAGTTCGAGCTGGCGAGCACGCTCGATCTGATTGGGGCCTTCCGTATCGACACCCACCCCGAGACCGATACCCAGTACTCTCCCAAGGCGGGATTCGTCTGGAAGCCGGTCAGCAACCACACCTTCCGCGCCACATACAACAAGGCGTTCCAGAATCCGATCTTCACGGAGTTCTTCCTGGAGCTGCCGGTAGGTCTGGTCCCGGCGGTCGACAAGAACGGGATCGTCATACTCGCCGCGGACTCGACGACGAACGAGATCGGACCATTGCTGGTTCCCGGGTACGCTTCCGGCAACCCCGACATCAAGCCTGAAGCGATCACGACTTTCGAATTCGGCTATCAAGGCCTGATCGGCGAAAAGTGGCTCGCGTCACTCGATGTGCACAAGAGTCGCTACGACGATTTCATCTCCGATCTCATGCCCTACTACGGTCCTCTGACCGAGCTGCCTCAGATCGACGTCGATCTGGACGGGGAGCCGAATCCCCTGCCAGGCCGTCCCCGCTTGGACACCGACGGCAATGTCATCGCCTACGACTTCATCGGCTACACGAATTTCGGCCCGGTGGACGTGACAGGCTTCGATCTCGGGCTCACCTACATGGTTTCGCCTGAGCTGCAAGTCGGCGGCACCTACTCCTACTTGAGCGCGGGCGATATCGAAGCGGTAGTCGACGAAGCCGACTTCGCTGTCGACCCGATCTCCGGAGTTCTGGTGGGCGATCCCCTCAACGCTCCCGAGAACAAGTTCACACTGAGCGCGCTCTACCGAGCCGACAACGGATGGTCCGGCTCCTTCGGCCTTCGCTGGATCGAGGAGTTCGAGTGGGGCGCGGGTCTCTATCAGGGCACGATTCCCAGCTACACCGTCGTCGATGGGTCGGTGGGTTATGCCATCACCGGAAATGTGGAGCTGTCGATCCTCGGCACCAACATCTTCAACGACGAGCATATCGAGCTGGTTGGAGCACCGGAGATCGGGCGGCAGATTATCGGCCGCATTTCCGTGACGATGTAGCCTACGGAACGACCGGATCGATATTCTGTGATCCAGGGCTGGGAGCGTCGAAAAGCTCCCAGCTCCCTCGTGCGTCGGGATAGCGTCCGAAGCTCCAGTCGGAGTTCTGGTAGCCGAACACGATCCGGTCGATGACCACCGTGTCGGGATCGGCGTCGAGGACCAGCGCGAGCTCTTCGCCGTCTCGGTCCAGCTTGAAATCGGCATGGAACGCGCCCTGCTCCGGATCTTTATCGAGCCAGACCAGAACCGACTGGTTCGGCATCAGCGTTGCTTCCGGCAGCGGCCAGTCGAAGGGCTCGTCTTCGAAGTCGTCCGTCAAGTAGTACCCCTCGAGCTCGATCGGATCCTGCCCTGAGTTCAACAGCTCGACCCAGTCCTCGAACTCTCCGTAGCCGTCGTAGATCACGCCATCGTTGTCTGCGCAGATTTCGTTGATCAGCAATGATGCCGCGGGACCATCGTCTATGAATATGCTCGCACTTGCGATTGCCAAAACGTCGTTCTCTCCTTCGATCACCGAATACACCAGGTCGTATCGGCCGGGCGGGTAGAGGGTTTCGTTCGTGGAGACGCGAAGACGTTGGCTGTGCTCCCACACCTCTTCGGGGCCGAGGATCGGCGGATAGACCGTGAGGATTGGGCTCTTGGCGTGTCGGATTCCCCCTTCGTATTCGAGATCCATCTCGATCCTCACGCCGAGCTCTTCCCTCCAAGTCGAGCTGAGTGCAAGATCGACGTAGAAGCGATCGGATCTGCGCACTACATCACCGCCGGCCCGCGACACATCCAGGAGCGCCGCCGGTGACCAACTGTTGGTCGCACCCGGTGTCGCATTCTCAAGCACTCGGATCGCTCCGTACCCGTCAGGGAAGCGGCCGATCGCATCGCCGCCCGCGAAAGCCCCGATATCGATTGAGTCGATCGGAGCCGAATCGGCTGCACTCAGCCATAGCCAACCCTCGGCCGGCGTGCCCGGAGAGAGCTCCACATAGAGATGCTCCCCGGTTTCGAGCATGAGGTTCGGAAGCGGCCATTTCTCCAGCGCATATGGATCGTCGCTCAAATGAAACCCCGCGACATCGATCGACGCGAGCCCTCGAAAGTGAAGCTCCGCTCCAAGCGCCGTCGCGGCCGTGTCGTTGTCGCTGAGCAGCACTTCGTTGATGGCGAGATCGACCCACTGGGGCGGCATCAGTGAATCTATCGAAGCCCGCAGGAAGCTCTCTCGATCCCCCATCACCGCCATCACCGTGTCGACTTCGGCGAGGAAGAGGTCGAAGCGTTCCCGGGTCCTTTTCTCGACATCGATTCGGGCATCATCCTCCTGGATGCCCGCTCGAGCGTCGAGCAACGCGGTCGTGTGCCCGCTGGAGAAGGGGCCGTCGAGAAGCTCGCTCAATCGCTCCAGGTACCGGCGCTCGAATGATCGAACGCTGAGCACTCGGTCGACCAGTCCATTGTGCAGGCCCGAGGGGCCGGGTATCTCTTCGGTGGCGTAGATCGCCGGCAGCGACGCGGATATCATGACGTTGTCGAGATCCCAGGGCAGAATCCGCCACAGTCCTCCAACTCTCTCTCTGTGAAGCATGAAGTTGTGGCCGGCGAAATCGAGTGCCCCAGCGGTCACGACCGCGGCGTACCAGTCGATGAAGAGATCGACATCCAGCGAGGCGAGCAGCCATTCCTCGAGGCGTTCGTCGGGCGTTGCGAAGAGAGCCTCGACGAAATGAATAATGTCGTCGCGAAACCAGTCGTCAGCGGTTGTGTTGACGAAGCCCTCGATGTACTCCTCCACCGTGTCTTTCACTTCGATCTTCCGTTCGACCTTGTAGCAGCGCCCGGTCGAGTCGAAACCGATCCGATCGAGATAGTCGATATCCGGCTCCTCGATCTGAAAACGGAGCCCGGAGTAGACACCGTTCACTTGGAGTCTCACCGGCTTCACTGTGTAGCAAGGCACCGCTGCTTCCAGCATCAAATCGTGGGCTCCGAGCTCGCGGAGCAGACTTCCGTCGCGGAAGTTCGCGCTGAGCGAGACGACATCGGAGCCGTCAAGGTCCGGCCCCTCGTCGATGCGGAACTTGTAAGATTTCTTCGGGTGACTCTGGCTCGTGGTTCCCCTGAAGTTGACCCGCCCGCTGCGCGCCACTCCATCGACGACCATTGTGGCGGGCACTCGGATCTTGTCGGGAAGCGAACGCTCCATGCGGCGTCGATTCGCCGCGTCGATCCGCAGCTCGATCCAGCGGATCGCCGATTCCGAAGTGTCTCGCTTGGCGAGCCCCATGATCTCGACCGCGTCGCCGGTCCCCCCATCCGATCTCGTAGGCGCGATCTCGTAGCGGAGATCGGCACCGGCGGGGGCGAGGGCCCAGGGCTGATAGCGACGCAGCTCACCCAGAGATTGCCCTTGGGAATCGGAGATCGTGACCAGATACCCGTCCTGCCGGTCCTCTGGAGGTGGGCGCCATGTGAGAAGTGCGCCTGCGTATGTCGATACCACCGACGCGTCTGTGACTTCGTTCAGCAGAGGGGACGGAGGCCACATCGGCCGAAGCGCGATCGCTCCGAGGAACGATCGCGGCGATCCATGGGGAGCGACGACGACATCGAGGGACCCGCCCGTCGCGACCACGGTGCGACGGATATCGAGCGAGCGCAGCTTTCCCGCGAGCGCGTAAACATCCAGCTCCTGAATCAGCAGCTCCCCGTCCATCCACACATCTTGCACCCGCGAACCCGGTCCGTTGGCCGATCGCTCTGCCATGCGCAACGTGAGCTCGTAGAGCCCGGGCTCGACGGTGAAGCGGTAGGTCGGTTCGTCGACGCGGATCAGGTTGTAGAGGGCAAGCTCCTCCTCGGGGCCGTCGATGTGCAGATGGTCGGTCGTAATGTCGTGAGCGAATCCACCGAGATAACCGGCGCCGCCGTCGGTGTAGGGCTGATCCGCCTGGTAGACGAGGCCGTCGGCACCGCTCACCGCGATGTTCGATCCGCAGTTGAAGGCCCAGCCGCCCTCTGCCCCTTCGCCCGGCGACTGCACGGGCGCCAGGACGATGGCGGCGGTGGCGAATGGATGAACCAGGCGGCGGGGCAGCGCGCCCCCCTGCCTCGATGGGCTTTTGCGGTGTGGACGACGAATCATCCCGATCTCCTCACACAATCGGTTTCCCGCGACCGAAACATGAACTACGGTACCGGCGCCGCTTCGCATGCTCGAAGTCGGCGGCGGCGAGAGCAACCCGTGATCACGGGCGAGGCGCGGCTCCTACCGTCATCATTCCCCCCAGGCGCCTCTTGGAGGTATCGATCGATGTTGCGAGCGATCACTTCGGGTCTGGTAGCGCTGCTGGTGCTTTCCGCGAGCCCCGCTTCGGCCAATGAGCGCTGTTTTCTGCTCAACCACGACGGAGAGGAGGCCGCCTGGTTCACGCTGGACTCCCAGTGGGATCATCCGACCGACGACTTCTCCGGAACCTGGCTCAATACCGATGCCGAAACCGGAACCATCGAAGGCACCTATGTCATCGGTGACAGCGGCTACGTGACGATCGACTACTGGTCGGCGTCCGAGGAGGGCGACAACGCTGGCTCGGTCACCATCGCCCGGCCGGATCTGGTGCCGATCGGGTGCGACTACTGACCCTCTGAAGCGCCCTCTTCCTCGTTCAACTCCAAGGCGGCCCCCCAGCGCAGCTTCTTGGCGC
>CAZFNT010000285.1:0-1079 GCA_964520315.1 uncultured Gemmatimonadota bacterium | reverse complement strand
TCTTGGCGCGCCGGAGGGCCGCCTTGTCACGCCGCGTGACAATTCTCGATTCGATGCCTCGCCGAGTGCACAGTGGCAGGCGAATGCGCCCCCGTCCGTGGCGCGGCACGCCGATGAGTCTGGCTTCGGGCAAGCTAGCCACAAGCCCGCGCGCCACTGCCACATAGGCGTATTTCGCGTCTTCCCACCCCAGCTCCACCCGCTTGATCTCCCTCTGAAAACGAGGACGACCGACCCGCTGCGGGAAATGGCACCAGACCTCTCCTTCCATAGGGCAGGGCTCCTCATGGGGGCATGGAGCGAGTGGATCGGCGCCCAACGCGAGAAGCTGCTCTCGCCCGCGGCGCACGACCGCGAATCCAGCGGGCGTCCCAGGCTCGACCAGCACGAGCACACCGCGGCAGGCTCTCCACGCCCGCTCCAGAAGCGCGTCGCGCCGACTCGTCGCGATCTCCGCAAGAGAGTGGGCCAGCAGAACCAGATCCGACTCCGGGAAGATCGTCTCGCCGAGATCGCCCTCGATCCAACGGGTGTCTCGCAACCACGAATGCCGACTCCGCGACGCAAGCTCGGCCCCGAGAGCCGTGAAGGGGAGCAAGCGCTCCACCGCGACCGCCCTCTCCACGCCCGGCCAGAGCTCGGACGCGGCCCAGAGCGCCGTCCCCGGACCACTACCCAGATCGAGAATCGTGCGTGGCCCCCAGTCCCCCTCGATGCGCGCTCCGAGCGCGGAGATCGCCCCGTACACCTGAGCGAGAGTCGCCGGCATCCATTGAGCGAGATAGGCGAGCGCGTCGCGCCGGTCGCCGATCGCTCGCCCCGTGCGCCCGCTGCGGTAGCGAGCCGAGAGCGCCTCGGCGCGCCGTTCCAGCCCGCGCATCGGCACGCCATCGAGCGCGGCGTCGATGCCGGCGATCAGGTCGTCGGGAAGATGGATCAGGGTGTGTCCTCCGGTGCTTTCGGCGGTGGTTGTGAGGGCACTGGGTAAGTTTCTGCTCCGCTGAGGGTCCGCTCAAGAATATGTGGGGATTATGGCGCCCAGATGCGGTGCAGATCTGGCCGATCGGTCGGAGATGCGT
>CAZFNT010000284.1:0-5901 GCA_964520315.1 uncultured Gemmatimonadota bacterium | reverse complement strand
CCCGAATTGGATGCGATTCGGCGGAAAATCGTGCCCGGGCGCGATCGTGGCGGCCGACACGCGGATGTCGCGTCCTGCCACATCCCTGGCCAGCGTTCCCTTACTGCCTCTGCCAATCGGCCGGCCCCGGAAACTCGGGCCAGCGCCCCGGCACGGGCCGCGGATGGAATACGCCGCGGTCCCAGATCAGGTGCAGGCCGCTGATCGCGGGGACCAGGATTCGTTGGTTCGGGAGGCCGATCGGACCGCCGTTCCCGTTCGTGACATAACCGGCGATCGGCACGCGGTCCTCGACCCGGAAGCCGCCGGATCGGCTCCAGGTGTACGAAGTGAAGTAGCTCTCGACAAGGGTGCGATGCGATGCGTAGAGGCGGCCGTTTCGCGTCATCAGGGCGTGGGTGTACGGACCGCCCTCGGTGAGGATGCTCTCGAGCAGAGTGAAGCCGCCATCGGCTTCGAGCTTGCGCGCCTCGATCTTGCCCCAGTAGCCGATGAAAGCGATGGTGTCGTCGATCGCGACCGACTCCCCCGACCGACCCAGGATGGAGATCACGCTCGGGTTGTCGAGGTCGCTGACATCGATTCGAAACACGCCCGCGCTCGACCCGAGGATGGCCTCCCGGCGACCGTGGAGCTCCGCGGTCTCGAGATCCCACGCCCAGATCGCGTATTCGAGATCGAGTTGGCCGGCCAAGACGGGGTGGAGGGGGTCGTCGGTGCGGTAGGTGTAGAGATCGAAGAGGTTGGTGACCGTGACCAGCCCACCCGGAACGGGCGCAATGAGCTCGGTGGTGACGTTGATGGTGTCGGCGGGAGTCAGCGAATCGGTCACCACGGGGTGCGCCGGATCGGCCAGATCGACGCACCATAGCTCCGGGGCGACGTAGGCCATTCGACCCGCGGCGGCCACCATGCCGAGGTATATCTCATGCGGAAAGTCGACCCGCGAGATCGCGTGATTACGGCGGAGGTCGGAGATGCCGTGGATCTTCAGGTGCGGATGCTCGCCGGGGGGCTGGCGATCGTGGATCGTGACGACCAGAGTGTCGGTCACCGCGGATGAACGGACGATGCCGATGCGATCCCAGGTCCAAAGCGATTCGGGGGCGGAGGGGGTGGTGATGTCGTAGGCGGTGATGCCTGGGCTGCCCTCCGATACCCACAAAACGTCGTCAGCGAGGAGCAACGATTTAGCGATGCCGGGCGAAGGCCCGATCTCGGAAAGGAGCCGCGGGATCGCTGGCTCAACTATGCTGTAGATCTGGGTCGAACCAGTGCCTACAACCAGAAGGGTGTCTTCAATGACGACATTTCTCGGTTCGCCACTGATAAGATCGATCGATGACAACACGACGGGATCCGCCGGCGCTGCAATGTCCCAGATCTCAAGATTCTGTGGTCCAGACTCCTCATTGGTGCCTACCGCCAGCAGCATGGCATCTCTCTCGACCGCGAGCGAACGGACCCGAGAGGGGAATCGATCGATTTCCCCCACGATCCGGGGTTGGAAGGGATCCGATACGTCGAGAATCCTTGCTTCAAAGCGATCCTCGAAATACACATGATCCTCATCCCAGACGAACTCCCCGCCCTCCACGGGCGTGCTCGAAAGGAGTACCGGACCCCCTGGTGCGCGACGATCGTAGATGTAGAAGGTGTCACTGTGCTGGACGAAGAGTAGCCCGTCCTCAACCCCCAGCCAGTGCCCGGATCGCTCCAGCATGCCGAGTGGTACGAAGCCCAACTCGGCACTCATCTCGAATATGTGTACATCCCAAGCGGGATAGCTAGCCGAGACATAACAAGTGTCGCCCCAAATCGCGACATCGCTGGCGGCATGAAAGGGAATTGCATCGACGAATCGCGGGTTCGATCGGTCACGGGCGTCGTAGAGAACGAGAGTGTAGGCGATGTCGGATGCCACCACCCAGTCGGAAGTGTTTGAGTCCGCGAGGTTCACGTAGTCGTACGCCCCCGGATCCCAGAACTCCACTTCGAGATCGCCGGCGCCCCCCATCGCGGCGAGCGCCATCATCGTCGATGCGATCATCGTCTACTCCTCGGGTAGCTCTACTTCGAAACGGAATACGGGGGGACCTTCCCAGTTCAGGCTGCCGCCCCAGTAGATCGAGGCCACGGGGAACTCCCAGTAGTACCAGCTCCCGACCGGCATCCCGCCCGGCTCGGGTTCGGTGCAGCCGCATTCGCTCAGGGCCGGAGGGTTGCAATCGACCGCCTGCCGAACGGTCAGGCCGGGGTCGGTGGTCAGCTTGGTGCCGTCCAGCGAGTAGGCGTGGACCATCTTGCCCCACGGCCATCCGCCGCTCGGCCCTTTGGTGTAGAAACGCGTCGCCTCTCCGCAGCCCTGAACATCCATCGCGGTCACCAACACATCTGCTACCCAATCGCCATCGTCGTTCTGCCGCCGGCTGCAAAGGGTGGTCGATGTGATCTGCTCGACCCCGGGTTGGTCCCAATGGTCGAACGACTCTTCGACGACGACGAAGCGCTCCGCCGGGGTCGGCGATGGGGTCGAGTTGCTCCAGAGGATGATTTGGGGGTAGGCGGAGGGCGTCGGATCGTCCGGATCGTCGGCCGAGATGTACGCTTGAGAAAGCTCGAACTCGTAATTCTCAGGCGTAGCGTACCCGTTCGACCAGTAGTAGGGCTGGATCACCAGGTCCGCGGAGTCGGAGTCCGCGCTCTGCCAGTCGATCAGCGCGTCGGTGATGTCGAAGTCGGAGTAGTGATACGAGACGTCGATCGCGTACTGAGGCGGAAGCTCGTCCTCCATCTTGATGTGATCGATGAGGTAGCTCATGTGGAGGAACTCGGGGAGTTGGTCCGCATCGATGTGCCAGTCTTCGTTGCTGAGGAGCTGGGCCGTGTACGAATTCCAGCTCTCTGTGTAGTTCCAAAACCCAGGAGGATCCTCTGGGCCAAGCCTGATCCAGGTCGCGGGCAACTCATACACACCCAACCGGCTCGGGCCGACTTTCCCCCGGCAAGTGCGGTTGTTTCGCGGATCTTGCAACTTGGACAGCAGCCTCAGTCGCGCCCGAGCGATGTACTTGCCGCTCAGCCGGGCTCGCAGATCGCGGAAACGAAGCAGGGTGCGAGTAACATAGTCGGTGTCGCAGTCAACGATGTTGCCGATCTCTCCCGAGTGCCCCGCCAGCAGCTCGATGTCGTTCTCGTGGGCGGCGCCAGGAACATGCCGCGCCACATAGGTATCCTTCACTTCCCCCCGATCCGCGAGCGGATAGAGCACCTCCCAATTCTCGGCGTCGAGCTCCGGGCGGCCCTGCGCCGTCAAATCGAAGAGCTCACCGAACCCGCGATTGATATCCGGTAGATCGGCCCAGAGCGCGGCGGTGAAGTTCGGGTTGTTGTGGGTCGGATCCGCGCAGTCGCAGCCGTTGAGTGGGTCGCTGCAGTCCGGATTGTCGATCCATCCGTCCCAGAGATCGCGGACCGACTGGCTCATGAGATCCCAATTGACGAAGACCCCGTTTTCACTCGGGGGAGTGCACCAGTTTCCGTTCCCGCTGTTCCCATAGTCCTCGGCGACGCCGTATGATCGAAAGAGCATGTAGCCGCCTCCCCCCTGCTGCATGCCCTGACCGATCATCTGCGCGATCTGAGATGCATGCGCGGCGCGCGTGTAGGCTTGGAAAGGCGCGATGTCGATCATCGGCAAGACCATCTTGGGGCTGGCGCTGAGACTGACGCCAAAGTGCTCCGGATCGGCGTCGACCGCCTTGATCGCCGATACGACAGACTGAACCGCCGCGCTGACGTGGTTCTTGGGCATGTTGCTGCCGGTGCGCACCGGCGTGTAGTGCGCCCCGATGATATCTACGGCCGCCGCGTAGCCCGCCGTGAGGCAGTTGAAGGTGCTGCTGCAGAGCTGATCGTCTTCCACATTGCCCCAGACGATCGGGTTGTCGAAGACTTGCCCCATGGTGATGCCCATGGTGGGCCGGAATGGGAGCCCCTCGTCGGCCTCCAACTCGTGGATCCACTCGGTTGCGTTGTAGTACGCCAGCGCATCGTTGAAAATGCGGTTTGCGTTTAGCTCATCTCCCACGACCCAGGCCAGAAGCGCGGGGTGGTCGCTGAAAGAGCGCACCCAGTCGCGAACCAAGAGCCTCTGCTTCGGCCACATCTGGCTCGTGGGATGGTATGGGAAGATCGGCAACCAGACGATCGCCCGCAGATCGAGGCTGTAGGCGGCGTCGAGCATCATGCGCAGTTCTCGCTTGCTGCCGTAGTACCGCTCGGTGGAGAGCAAGATCGTGTTGAACTGCCGGCCCGCGGTTACCAAGACGGGGCCACAATCGGCCAATCCGTCCTCGTCGCCGTTCTGGATCCCCATCGATCCCAACTTCATGAAATCCCGCTTGATTGCACAGGGCGAGGTGTCGGAGTGGTTGTACCAGATCGATCGCGGGAAGAAGGGCTCGCCGTCGACCCGCATGATCCCGCCATGCTCGATCTCGACCACGGGGGGATCGGCGCTCAGAACGCCATCCGCCAACCACTGCAGACGGTCACTCACCGACACATTGTCGATCAGCGCCTGGGCGCCCGCGGGTTGGTTGCCATCATCGGGCATGCCGAATCGAAGATCGAAGCTCTTCACGGGTCGCGGCAACCCTTGATCGTCGACGAACGACCCAGCCGAAAACACGAGGGTGTATTCCTGCCAGACCGGATTGGGTGGGGCCGGAACGGTCGCTCGCTTGTAGTAGAGCCGGCTTCCTTCGACGTGAAAGACCGGGTTGCTTCCATCGTAGTGGAGTAGATTCCCGTCAGCGTCGATCGGCTCTACCACTTCCGCTTGAACCCACACACCGGCCTGATTGGCCGCCACATCGAAAGAGATCGTGATCCTGCTCGGCTCCCACTGCCGGATCGTGACGCGGTCGCGCGTCGCTCGAACCTCGTCGCATTCCGGCTCACTGTACCCCTCACAATCATAATCGCTGCGAGGATTCCGGTGATAGACGAGAAACTCGGTGAGAAAAGCGCTCTCGTCGATCGGCATCGCTTCCATGAAGGCGATCGATGCGAATGGTGCCTCAGGATCTTCCAGTCGCTTGGAGTCGTAATTGGCGGCGTCGCCTATGAGACGAATACGATCGGTGTTCTGCGGATCGATCGGCCGGACCTTCTCGACGCCCCAGTCGGTGCCCGTGTACCACTCCCGCCACCAGTGCGCCACGAAGCGCCCGCCCTCGTAGGAGGTTTGTGCGTTCGGAAACTGAATCCCAAAATACGGATTCTCCAGAACATTGATCGTCTCCGTCGGCAACGCCTGGGAGTGGGCGCTACTTACCCCCCCCCCGAGAAAAGCAGCGTCAAAACGCCAAACACCACAACGCCTTCACGACGGATAGAGCTCGATTGCGGATGAGAAAATATCCCGAATCCCATGGTCTCCTCCTTGTTTTCCTCGGCCATCGCAGGCCTCGGCCCACCTCGTCAGCCGCGGGTGGGGCCGCGACCTCTCTACAGTGACGCCATGATATCACCTTCCGTACGGGTGGAGAGGGAGAAAAGGCGAGTGGTCGTGAGGGCCGCCGAAATCGCGGCACCACCCGCCGTTGGACGGCCCACCGTACGCGGCCATATCCGATCGCGGCTCATCGTCGAAGCGCCCGCTCCGGCACACGCGTTCAAAGGAGGCCCGCACGGAGGCCGCCGATCCCAAATCCGCACTCCAGCGTTTTCACAAGATGCGGAAGACGCGATCGATGCGGCGTTCCGCTGATGGTGGCCCGCCGGAGCGTGACGGGCCGGAACATCCGCTCGGTGATGGCGGCGCCCTTGCTCGATCGGAGTGGCGACGCGATCGTCGTCACCCCCGCCGCCTACTTCGCGCTTCCGCTGCAGCCC
>CAZFNT010000283.1:2242-5919 GCA_964520315.1 uncultured Gemmatimonadota bacterium | reverse complement strand
GCCGGTCGAGCTCGATGTCGAGCGGATCGACTGGTCACGGGACTCGTCCTGGGCCGCGATCGTTCCGAGGTTCGCAGCGCCGGGGCAAGAGGTCGAGCTATTGCTGCTCGAAGGCCCGGAGGGCGCGCACATCGACGGGAATGGACGAGTCGTTGTGCGCCGGCCGGAGTACGATCGACCCCATGTCGTGCTTGCTCTGGTACACCGGGGGATCGCGCTCGCCTACGAGACGGTAATTTTCGAAATCGTCAACCGGCAATCGCGATGAGGCGCGAATCCCCCGGAGCCCTGAAGGCGACATGGTTTCGCTACGTTGCTGTCTGTATCTCGCTCTCCGCCTGCCTTCTTCTGCTGCAACATCTTCTGCAGCCGGCCATCGACGGGCAGATCTGGGGGATGCTCCTGCACAACGCGCACGGCGACGGGCCTGAGATCCAGCGCGTGCACCTCGACGCGCGCTGGACGACTGGTCGCCTGTCATATCCCAGCGGCATATTTCGAAACCGACTCGTTCTGGCGCAGAGATCGGTGGTTCGCAGCCGCGAGCCGATCCACTTCGGAAACAAAGAATGGGAGCTGCGGCTGCGAGCCGACGGCATGGATCGCGTGGGGCCGTACCGCCACGACAAGGGACTGACCGAAAGTGTCTTCGCGCTCGTGCTCGCACCGCCGGGAACCGATTCCATCGCTCTTCAGATCGACATCGCGGCGCCAGCGTCGGGCTCGGTGAGGCGCATGATCGAGCGCGAGTGGATCGCAGCCGAAGCGTTGGCGTCGTCGGTCGGTACAGGCGAAGCCGATGCCGGTGAGTCGACATCTTCCCCGGTCGAGCTGACTTTGCGCCACTCCGAAGGAAATCTCCAGGTCTCGATCGACGGGCGGCTCATCGGGTCGGTTCAGCTCACCTATCGCTTCGAGTCGGCTTTTCTCGAGCTCCGTGCTCTTCCGGGCAGCCTTGTGGCGTTCGACGATCTCGCGATCGGCGTTGTCGACCGAGATGGGGAGATTCGCCCCTCGTTCGGGGATTCGTTCGATGCAAGACCGGTTCAGGGTTGGCCGATCGGAGTGGAGCTGGCGGAGGGAGGCGGATGGTACGCTCTCACTCTCGGCATGGTTCTGCTTCTGCTGGCCTTCGACCTCGCGGTGACCCTTCGCGTGGGCCGATCGATGCCGACCGACACGCTGCTGATTCTGATGCTGCCAGAGGCGTTGCTGTCGCTCTCGATTCAAAGCGTGCTCCACCTTCCCTTCGTCCCCGTGCTTTCGGCGATTATGATCGTCTGGCTATCAAAAACAGTTTTGGCGTTGAGCATTTCGCGCGGTAGCTACAATGTCGTCGTTCCAATCCTCCTCTGCGCGCTCCAGACTCTTCACTGGCTCTGGTTTCGCCCCTTGTGGGGATTCGTGGGGATCGAAAGCGTCGCAATCGCGGCGGCCATTCCGATGGCATCGATTATGGGCTCGCTGCCGGCGAGACGAGGAGCCGGCGCGCTTCTGAAGCTCGCCTCCGTGCTCATGGTGCTCGGAGCGACGGAGCTTCTGCTCCGCTCCCTGCCGATCGAACGGATGCTCGACGCGGAATGGAGAAACAGAAACCGCTTCTGGGATCTGGAACACCACTCCTCGATCTTCGAGGTACCGGAGGGCGAATTCGAGGATGGATCCGACCTGCTCTTCTCCGTCCAGAAGCCCTCGGGACGGTTCAGAATCGCCTGCCTGGGGAGCTCTTCGACCTTCGGCATCGGTGCCACCCAACAGCTCCGCGAGAACTATCCAGTGCTGCTCGAGCACCGGCTCCGCTCATGCTGCGGCTCCGAAATCGACGTTATCAACGCCGGACTCTTCGGTTATCACTTCACGCAATTGCGGGTCTACTACGAAGATGTGCTCTCGCATCTCGATCCGGATCTCATCATCGTCTACTTCGGTCACAACGGCGATCGGCCGAACGACCTCGACTACTACGAGAAGGTCGAGGCTCTCATCGCCCGAAGGCCGGGTCTGGGCTATCCCACCGAAGTACATGCCGCGCTCGGCCTGAGAACAACTCAACCCTGGCTCGTCGACGGATATTTGTCCGCCTCTCGATTTCGTCTCTTGGTCGGCCTCTCGGTTATCGCGGAGGCGATCGAAGACCCTCGGAAGAGCGAACAGAGGCGCGTGGAGGGAGCAACATCATCCGCGCGAGCCGGCCAGGCCGAGTCGGTCCAGATCTTGGCCGATGCAGTCGTTTCGAGTGGTGCCGAGCTGATGCTGATACCGGAGATCACATCAATCGGCGCCGATCATCCCTACGAAATCGTCTTCGCGGAAGTCGCTACTAGTAGCGACAAAGTTTCGGTTTACAATCCGACCGGGATCGATCGCGATCGCGATCTGGTCGACAAGTGCCATATGAACAGCTCCGGCTATCGCAGGCTGGCCCTATCGATCGCCGATCATCTCATCGATGCGGGGATCGTGGTCTGCGAATCCGATTCGTAGTCACAGGGGCGGAGCACAGGCGATCTCTTGCAAGCACTGCACGAGCTGGTCGCTCTCGAGCTCATCCCAGGCCTCGTCGAGGGCCATTCGGCAACCTTGACAGACGAACCCGGGGCGTTCGCGGCGAAACTCCTCGGTCGCCCATAGCGATCGAGCGCCGATCTGGACACCCAGATAGTAGAGACGCTGAGAGCGTAGCCAATCGGAGCGATAGAGATCCGCTTCATAGGGAGTCAAGAACTCGACCAGATCGGTGGCTCGTGGCCGTGGCTCGCGATGCAGAACGTATTCGAGCTTGTCCGCATGGGCTTGCGGATCGATCCGCTCGCCGATGATCGTGGGCAGTGCGTCGTCGGTATTCGTGCCCGATGTGTGCTTGAAGACGCCGCCGATCCCGAGCACGATGAGCCGCGATTCGAGTGTGGTCGCGCCGCCGGCATCGACGCGATCCAACATTTCCGTCAGCGCACGCTGGTGGGGAGCGGCCGCGCCATCGAGATCGAGCCGCCGGACCAGGGGCGCCGAATACGCGATTCCGTCGCGCAGTGTGTGCGCGCCGCCGAGGCGAAAGTTGTCGAGCCCTCGGGGGAGCAGAATCAGTATGCCGATCGCCAATCCGAGCACCGCGATCGATCGGTTCACTGCCAAAGAGAGCCGATCAGCAGAGAAATATGCCGTTACAGTTGGAATCATATCTACGAGCACTACTGCCTGGATCAGCATCAGAATCGGCACCAGCTCGATGACGTGCCGGCGGACCGCGACCCCAGTCGTCGTCGCGGTCCAGAGGAGAAGAAGGGCGAAAGCGACAAATGCGCCCAAGATCGCCCGCAGATCTCTGGATCGGGCGCTCGCGGCGGCGAAGATGCCGAGCGGAAGCCAGGCGATCGATGCTCCGATGCGCGCACCGAGTCGAACCGGCCCCGGCTCGTCGGCCAAGGGCGTGAAGAGGTCGGTCCAGATCTGGTGGAAGCCCGGCGTGAGATCGCCGCGATCGGAGAGCAGTCGGGGCAGACCTTTGTCGTAGGGGAAGAGGATCGAAGCCGCGTGTTCGGGCCAGTAGGCGGCGACGAGGAGTGCGAGTCCGGGCACCGCTCCGGCGAGCACCCACGGCAGTCGGCGCATCGCCCTCGCGAGCCCCATTCGAGTCGCCCCTTCGATGAGCAAGAGCGGAACGAGAACCGCCAGCCAGA
>CAZFNT010000283.1:0-2232 GCA_964520315.1 uncultured Gemmatimonadota bacterium | reverse complement strand
GTAGGCGCCCAGCCCGCAGAAGACGCCGAGTGCGATTGCGTACCGGCGATCGCGTTTCCGCTCGCCCCTGATGCATCGCAGGCCGAAGCCCAGAGTTAGAGCCATCAGAAGGGGGAGCTCGACGTGGTTCCCCATGAAGAGGAGCGACAGAACCGTGTGGTAGACGGGAGGCAGCACGAAAAAGAGACAGAACAAGGCGAGTGCGGCCGGCGACAGAACTCGCCGAACGAGCCAACAGAAGGCTGCGAGTGTCGCGGCGGACCAGAGAATCGCCCAGGTCTTGATCCAAATATAGTGCGGTCCGAGCACACGAGCGCTCAACGCGTAGAGGATGGCCCCTATGCGGGAGCCACCAGAAAATGTGTAGTAGCGATAGTCGGTGAGATGAGAGACGACTCCCGAGAACGACTCGGTGCGGGTTGCCTCTTCGAATCGGTCGAGCCAGAGATCATCGGCGTGGCTGAAGCTGCCGGTCGCCGTCAGCACAAGCCAGAGCCGGATCGCGACCAGGACCAGGACCGCGAGGGCGACCCAGCGCGTCGTCTTGGAAGTCAATGCTCCATCTTCCGAACGATCTCTCGCAGCTGCTCGGCGACGTCCGGCTCCTCTTGCTCGGCGAGGGCCGCGATCGCCGGAAGCGATTCCTCGTCACCGATCGATGCGAGGGCGCGCGCGGCCGCGAGGCGCTCGCGCGCGTCGTCGGCGCCCAGCATCGCGCGGAGCGCTTCGGCGGCCGAGCGGTCTTCGGTCGCGCCCAGTGCGGCCGCTGAGAGGATCCGAACTTCGCCGTAGCCGCCGCCCAAGTGCTCGATCAGCCGAGGTACGACTCCGCGGTGGCCGCGCAGACGACCGGGGTGCTTCGAGAACGCCAGCAAGGCAGCGAGCAGGATCTGCTCCTCCTCGCTCTCGAGCAGGAGGGTCAGCCTCTCGAAAAGGGGCTTCGCGATATGCGGCGAGGAGGCCAGGGCGAGGATCGCCGGTGCCCGCACCGTCGCGGGCTCCGAGGCGGCAAGGGCGAGCTCGAGCAGGCGCGATCGGGCCGGCGGCCAGGGGACCGAGCCCAGTGCCTCCGCCGCCCGTTGACGCACGATCGGAGCCGCGTCATCGAGGGCCTGCGTGATGGCGGCTGTGGCCCCCCTTCGGATGCCCCGCGCGAGGGAATGGAGGGCGGCCCAACGGACGATCGGGTCGGAATCGCCGAGGGCGTCGATCAGGGCGCCGGTCGCCACGGCTCCACTCTTTCCGCCGAGGGCCAGAGCGGCGCTGCGCCGCACGGAAGCATGCGGATCGCCGCGCAAGACGCCAGCAAGATCGATCTCGGCCTCATCCGCGAAGGCCAGGGCGCTAGCGGCGGCGGATCGAACGGTGCCCTTGGAGTCGCTCGCGAGCAGCTTCATCAGGCGCGACCGGATTCGAGCGGGATCGGGCGGTGCCCCAGAGAGCAAGGCCCCGAGTGCCCTTGCTGCGGCCTCGCGAATCGCTGGGCTGCCCGATTCCGATGCGTCGAGCAAGACACCGATCGCGCCGCCGGGCGCTCTGGCGTGGCCCGCGCGGCGCGGGTCGTCCAGGGCGGCCCGCAAGCCGCGGAGGGCCGCGACACGAACCACGGGGGATCGGTCCTCCGCGGCCCCTCGCACCAGCGATTCGAGGGGAGTGCTCTCCGAAGCTGGCGCGCGTGGATCGGCCAGGAGCTCCCCGAGGGCAAGGGCGGCCGCCACGCGCACCTCTTCGGCGGGGTCGTTCGCGAGGGCCGCGGCGATCGACGGGAAGAGTCCGAAAGCCCCCAGCTTCGCCAGGGAGCGGAGCGACTCGGCCCGAACGCCTGGGTCGTCGTCACCGAGAGCCACTTCGAGCACCGAAACACCCTCGGTCTCTCGTATCGCGCCTATGCCTCGGGCCGCGGCGCGTCTGAACTCGGGTGTCTCGCCCTCCTGCAACCGCTGGGAGAGCAGCTCGCCTATGCGCTCGAGCTCAGCGTCTGCGGGCTCGTCTGTGGAGCAACCGGCGACCGCCACGATCGAAAGGCAGAGGAACCAGCGGCGCCGCCGTCCCTGGCGCGCCACGAGGTTGAAAGCTCTTTCCATGCCAAGACCAGAGATCATTGCTCTCCGTCCCCTAATCCTCCCCCAATGGTCTCAGCCACTACTTCGGCCGCGATCCGCTGCCCGAGCTTGGAGGGGTGGCAATGGTCCACGAAGAGGTGTTTGCCGAGGGGATCGTTCGAGGCCTGGG
>CAZFNT010000282.1:0-5924 GCA_964520315.1 uncultured Gemmatimonadota bacterium | reverse complement strand
TCCGGGTAGAGGTGATTGCGCTGGAGGTGCTCGATGGCCGGCAATCAGCAGCGGAACTACACGGCGTCGGAGAAGCGCGACGCGCTCGCGTTGGCGGCGGAGATCGGTTCGAGGGAGCGGAGCCGCTGGGCATGCCTGGCTGCGAATCACGGCATCCGGTGAGTGGGAATCGAGGGGAATGGAGCCAACAACAGTCCGGCACGTTTCGCCGCATCCGACCGACGCCGACCGGCAGGTGGTTTCGTACGTCGATATCGGCATTCAGCGCAGCGTGGACGGCGGGTCGTCCTTTCGCGATGTGGTCGGATACTATGGCATCAACTTGAAAGGGGCGGGGGCGGACAGTTGGGACGTGGTTCGGGACCCCCGCGAACCGAATCCCCTCTGGGCGTCGGTCCATCATTACTTCACGGGCTGGTGGCCGAACGGTCAACCCGTGCTAGACACAGAGACGAAGACCACGGTTATCATCCGCGGCGATGACGGCGGCGAATCGTGGTATCTGGTCGGCTGCCCCTCCGGCGAGCCGAACAACGAGCTTCCACATGCGACCGGATTCCTGAATTTCGTCGATCACGAGGCCCACTCCGGCCATCCCGATCTCGACTATCAGACCATCACATTCACGGGCGGCGTCGAACTCTGAAGGGGCTGGGGAACGAGGGCCACTGCTGAGTGAGCAGGTGATTCTGACGGGACACCTGGTGCCGTGATGTATGGCGCTGGGACGAATCCGGCGACTCAGCGCAGGTCGATGATTCTGGCGGCAAGAACGCGGACGGGTGCTGACCGGCGCGCGTGATGTCCACAGGCTGATTCAGACCGGCCGCCCATTTGCAGGAGCTGATCGAACCCCTTATCTTGGGGGCTGGCGCAGATTGGAGTCTTGCGAGATGAGAAGCAAAGAGCGATTCGCCTTTCGAGAGATATCTGACCGCCCCATAATGGTGAGCGGAAACACGCATGGTGCAGCCGTCGCATTGCTGCTGCTCGCAACCGGTCCCCTTCCCGCGCAGGAGCTCGTCACACTTCCCTGCGGCTTCCACGTCGAGGTGTTCGCCGACAGCCTCTACCGGCCCACGGACCTGGCCGCCGACTCCAGCGGAAACCTCTATGTGGCGACCGGAGAAGGCGACACCGGCAGCCTCCCGATCCTCAAGTTCGCGCCCGACGGCTCCCATATCGCATCGTCTCCGATCAAAGATCCGGACGGCATACACGTGACCGCTTCCGGCGAGGTGTACGTGGGCGGCATGTACGAAGTTTCCAAAGTGGAGTTCCCCTCCGGCACGTACTCCAGATACGCCAACGGTTTCAACAACCTCTCGAGCATCGCCATGGACTCGAGCGGCACAATGTTCGTCGGCGAGAACAAGGGTTGGCTCAAAGAAGTCACGCCTCCGTACGGCGGCACCATTCGCGACACTTTCTCCGCCAATTGCGGAGCCGTCTTCGGTGACGAAAGAGAGGACGCCGTCTACTACGGCCACTGGCGCAGCGAGGTCTTCAAGTACGCCAAGGGCGTCGTGACCCAGTACTCGGACGGGGCGCCGGGCTTCTGGGATCTGACTCGTGCTCCCGGCGGCGTTTTCGGCACCGATCTGTATCTGGCCACTGGTGATATCCACACCATCGGGCGGATCGACTCAGAGGGTGGCTCCTCGGTGTGGGCCACTCTCGACTACGCACCGGGCGCCTCGCTGCTGGGCATTGCTTTCGGCGACGAGAGCACGCTCTACGTCGCGCAACCCGAGTTCGGCCGGATCCTAGTGATCACTCCCACCAAGCTCGAGCTCCGTGGTGAGCCAACGCTGGGATCGACCGTCACCGTCGAGCTGAAAGGTCGCGCCGGCGATGGCTTCTGCCTTGGGCTGGGCACCGAGCCGGGATTCGTAACCAAGCATGGATTCGGAGACATCCTCATCGACCCAACAAGCATCTTCACCGAGATCATCGACGAGCTTCCGCCCGGTGGTACCTGGTGCAAGGATTTCCAGCTTCCATCCGACACGCGATTCGTTGGTCGGACCTACTACGCCCAGGTCGTCATCGTCTGTGACCGAGACGCCTGGACCGGCACCGTGTCGAATCGGGTGGATTTGACGATCATGGACTAGATCTCATTACGCTCCCGATGCTCTTCTCATAAATGTCGGGGTGTAGATCTGCCGATCCGTGGAAGCAGGAGAGCTGCATGACCAAGGAGCGGATCTACGAAATCGTCGAGGCTGCGCGCGAGGGCGATCGTGCGAGTCGTGTCTTCGACCTCTTCATCATGTTTCTGATCGCGGCGAACGTGCTGGCCGTGATCTTCGAGACAGTGCCCTCCATGTGGAAATGGGCGATCTGGTTCCAAGCCTTCGACGAAATATCGCTGACGATCTTCACACTCGAGTACGTCACACGGCTCTGGGTCTGCACGATCGATCCGCGACACCGGGGAAGCGTGCGCGGCCGCTTGAAGTTCATGCGGACCCCGATGGCGCTCGTCGATCTTCTCGCGATTCTCCCCTTCTTCCTCCCGGTCCTGCTACCGATCGATCTGCGGGAGCTCCGCGCGGTCCGGCTCGTCCGCTTCTTTCGCGTGTTCAAGCTTGCCCGTTACAGCCGATCGTTGCGGCTACTCGGCCGCGTCTTCCAATCGAAGCGTGAAGAGCTCATGATCGCGCTCTTCATCGAAGCGTTCCTTCTCGTCTTCGTGTCGAGCGTTATGTATCACGTGGAGCACGATGCGCAGCCCGAGATCTTCACGTCGATCCCGGCATCGATGTGGTGGGGTGTGGTGACACTCACGACCGTCGGCTACGGCGATATGTCGCCCGTCACCGTCGCGGGTAAGATGTGCGCCGCTGTCCTCGCGGTTGGCGGTGTGGCGATGTTCGCGCTCCCCGCCGGCATCCTCGCATCAGGATTCCGAACCGACGTTGGGGAAGTGGACGATCCCACTTGCTGCCCTCATTGCGGCAAGAGCTCGGATAAGCCGGTCGATCAGCCGCAGCCACCGACCGCGCTCGACATTTCAGACGTACTCTTGCCGCTCTCCAGCCCCGCCACGGAAGCCGAGTCCCCGGACCGGGATACGCGCCGCTATTGAGGAAGTTGCTTCACCTCGCTCGGCCGGCAGCTCGATAGATCGATCGCCTGCAGATAGCCGCCGCACGCGGGAAGCGGAGCGCTTCCGCTGGCCATCGCATCGCCATTTCCATCGGCGGTCGCGGTCGCAACCAGTTTGGCGCCCGGCCCGAGGCCAAGCTGACGCCCGCCGCACAGCATACCACAAGGAACTCCCGCTGAGCCCGTAGTCGTCGCGAAAAGGAAACCGACCTGCCCACCAGGCCGAGCGCCGGTGACGCTGCCCGTGACGGTACCGGGGCAATTCCCAGACACCGCAAGCGTGAATGGCGCCGGCGCATCCGCCTGGAGATCGAGTTTGCCGAGCTTGCCCACGCCCGATTCCGTCACCCAGACAACATCGTTCGCGTCCACGTGAAGTCCGTCTTTGAGTCCCGGATAGCTCGTGGGAATCTTATAGCTATCCCAGGTCTCCGTGGCCAGGTGAAAAATGAACACATAGCCCGCGTTGCGACTACCGACAGCAATGTCGCCGTTGGAGAGCCGACCGATCGGCCCCCCGGTCTCGCCGCTCACAGGATGCTGATACTCGGCGTAGGTGCCGGAGGCGACATCGTAGGCTCCGAGCGCATCGTCGATCCACAATGTGTAGTAAACCTTGCCTCCCGAGAAAACGTGAAACGACGGCCCTCCCCACGACACCGGAATATCGACGATGGGGCTGCCCGGCGCCTTCATGCCGAGCTGGTTGACATTGTACTCGGTAAAGAAGAGTGTCTGCGTCGACGGGTCCTCGGTCGTATCCACGATCCAACAGGCGGGTGTGGGCATTTCGTAGTCGCCCAACCATGCTTCGGCGACGGGATCGAACTCGGAGACACGGTTGACCTGGTGGTCCGATACCCAGATCGATCCGCCACAGGTCTCGAAGGGGATGGCCATATAGGCCCCGGAATATGGTGGCGGAAACACCGTGTAGTTGTGGGTGGTCACATCGACCCTGCCCATGCCGCGCCCGTACACATAGAGGCCGGACCACACCCGATCTTGCGAGTCGACCGCCAACCCGTCAGGATCGTCGTTTCCCGTGGCGATGATCTGAAAAGTCTCAGTCGCCGGATCGAAAACCTGTATCTGGTCGTTGAGCGGTTGGCTGAACCAAATACCGCCATCGGAATCACTGTCGATCTGATCGGGGAAATAGCCGGTGGAATACTCCTTCCACTGGTAGGCGGGCGCCGGTGGCCGCACCGCCCCCGGTGCCGTGTCCACAACGGTCTTGATAAGCTCTCCAGCCGGCGTGTGATAAGTCGTACGCACATGGGTAGCATCGGTCTTTATCACGACCCGGGCACGCACCAGATCCACACCGTCTCGACCGCCGACACCGCGGCGCATGGGGTACCAGACCCGCGTCACATCATCTGCCCGCTCGGCCTCGTTAGCCGGCTCGAAAGAGTGGATCGGGCCGGGTAGATTGCTCAGCAAACCCTGGAGCTCCCCCTGTTGCCAATGCACTTCGATGCGCGCCCCGTGAAGGCGCAGCCCCTCACGCTCGAACCGGTAAACCCAAACAGTGTTGCGCCGCCAACGCGCGATCTCATCGAACACCGGCTGAAGCCCCGTCGAGCCGAGTGAGCTGGCATTAGCCGCGATCCAGCGGCGCACGGCCTCGCGGTCCTTCCCGAAGGGCCCAACTCCGCCCGCCGCATCGGGCCAGATCAGAAAGGGCAGTTTCGAAAAGGGCGCCACATAATGCAAGCGGACCCCGCCGAGCTCGATCTCCAGCACATCGCGGTGGCTCGCGTGCAACACGAGCCCCTTCATCGAGGCGGGAGGAACTTGGGCGGCGAAGACGGCCGGTGGCGCCGCCAGCATGGCGAACGAGGCGAGAATCGGGGCGGCGAAGAGAGCGCGAAGGATCGGAGTCATGGCCGTGCCTTCCTTCCAGTGGTGGAGGGGATTGAGATCCCAAGAGAATAACCGGCGGAGGGGGACGCTGCGCGATCGCCGGTCCTCGACCTCGAGAGCCACGCCTACGCGATTGCTGCGCAACCAGCTCCGGCCGGGCAGCCGGTGCTTCTGAACGCGTGCGCTGTGGCGATCTTTCGACCTGACCGCGTTAGGGTCGGCGGAGCAACTGGAATCGCATCATCCACAACGTGCATGTGAGAGGCGACTACGCCTACATCGCCTACTACACAGATGGTTTGCGCATCGTCGATGTCGAAGACGCGCCCAATCCGGCGGGCGCCGGGATCTATGACCCTGTCTCTGGGGGATGGGCTTCCGTCGAAGACTCCTGGGGTGTGTACCCGTTTTCTCCGAGCGGGATCATCGTCTTCACCGACATGGACGATGGGATCTACACCTGCCGTTTCCGCGCGGGCGAGGAAGTGGGCTCGGCGCTGACCACGAGCACGCCGGTGGTCGCCCGCGGCGGATCGGTCGAGCTCGATGCGAGCGTCTCGAATCTACGATGTGAAATGCACCGGATGGCATCGTGGCCAACGCTCTTGGGCGTGCTCCTGATCGCCGGATCCGCCCAAGCCGTGTCCGACACTCGATGCCGAATCCGCGCCACGCGAGCCCGCCTGAATCGAGTCGTCATCGGCGACGTGATTCGCACGGTGGGCGGGATGCCGGCCGAGCCGGTCGATTCGGCGTGTTGGTCTTCCGAAGGCTCGGTTCCGTTGGAAAGGGCGAGAATCCTGATCGACGTGGATCCGATTCGCAACATCGGCTCGATCCACGCATCATGGATCGACGAGAACGGGGTCTGGACCTTCGACAACTTAGGGTCCGGAAAGAAGCAAACGTGTCAGATCGCGCCCAGATTTGGGTCAGATTCG
>CAZFNT010000281.1:1347-5924 GCA_964520315.1 uncultured Gemmatimonadota bacterium | reverse complement strand
CGAGATCTTCCCGGCGACGGCTTGTTCTTGATCGCCCGCGCCCCCTCTCCCAGCGAGCTGTTCGGCTTCGAGACCACCTCACGACCCTACGTGGAGGATGGTGCGCTGGGCCTCAAACCGGGCCAGACGCTGGAGATCGCGGATCGAGGCGCACTGCCCGAGGAGTTCGAGGCGGTCCTGAGGGGTTGGCGCTGGCGTGGCCTCGGTTTCGAGATCGAACTCGGTCGCGATGCCGATTGCGCCGAGCACCGTTTCCGAGTGAGCACGACCGAACCCAAGGCATCAGGATGGATCCGCGTGCTCCCCACTGGAAAGACCGAGGTCATAGACCCGCTGCCGGTGCCGGCCCTGCCCAACATCGGCCGGACACCCTGGCGGCTGCGACTGCACAGGTCTCCGGAGAAGATCGAGGGCGAATTCGAGGAGGATGGCGTGCGCCACGCGTTCGGAGGCAGCGCCCCTTCGCCCCTCGAAACGACTCGATTCCGGCTGGGCACCGTTGCGTACCAAGGCGTCACCCTGCTCGAGAGCGCTTCGATTCTCGATCCGCCGGTGGATCTCGCCACGAAGCCGTTCGCCTTGGCGGACTTCCGGCCGCCGTGGGGCACAGCATCGTTGTCACGATCGACAGGCTGGCTTCCTAGCGAGAGGGCGTACCGCCTCACCGCCCTCGCCATCATGCTGATCATCGGGCTCATATGGGAGGCCCTGCTGCGGATCACCCACCATTCCCTGCGAATCGGATGGGCGACGTCGAGCGAGTGGTGCCTTCTCTGGCTGCCGGGCTTGATGGTCCTCTTCTGGTCGATCCGTCCGGTGTTGGCGCTCGATTCCACGTCTTGTGTCGCGGCCCTTCTCGTGCTCGGCTTGGCGTGGTGGCTGGAAACCCTGATACAAGGGCCACACACCCATTCGGGGCAGAATCGTTTCCGGGCGAGGGTGGAATGGGGTGGAGCACTCCTCGTGGCGGGAGCAGTGCTTTGGCAAACACAGCCGTATATCGCCGAACTCTTTCCGGAGCGCTGGGCATGGATGCACGGGTGGCCGGCCGTAGCGTTGCTCGGCTCATGGGCGATCACGGTGTTCGTTGCCCCGCTTTCCGGCCTCTGTCTCGCGCTTCCACTCGCCCTTTCGGGCACGCGGGTTCTCGGATGGACCGGGGAGAACATGGTTCCGGTCACGACCTGCGTAGCACTCGCGATCGTTGCGTGGAGTGCCGTCGCTATGGGGCGCATCGGCCGCCGCGGAATGACGCAACCGAAAAGGGCTCTCCTGCTGGGGATTCCAGCCACACTGGCTCTCGGTCTCAGCGGACTCGAAGTGTTGGTACGATCGAACTCTTCAGCTTTCCTGAATCTCGCCCTAACCACCCGCGTGAAGAGTGTAGTCGGGGGATACGAACGCTACTCGGCCGTGCTTCCGTCGCAGGACCGAAATGACAAGGTAAACGTCTACGGCCGCGATCACTCTCGTGAGCCCGCCCCGGAAACCTGTCGTATCCTCTGTCTCGGCAGCTCCAGCATCTGGGGACTCGGCTCCAGCGATCCCAGGCGTTTCTCCTATCCGGTTCAACTCGAAAAGGCCCTTCGCCGCCAAAAAGGCGTCGCGGCGGAAGTCGTGCGAGCCGGAGTACCTGGCGCCCCTTTTGATCTACTGGAGATCTGGTTCAACGAAGTGTTGCTTCACATGAATCCACATGTGGTGGTAGTCTACTTCGGTGGCAATGGTGAACGACCGGAGCTTCGCCGCCATTATGCTCGCGTGCTCAGCGAGGCGCGGTCCGCCCAGCACATCGACAGCTCGCCAGAGCTTTGGGCGGCCCTGCATCTACGTTGGAATCCTCCCCTTGTGATCGATACATTCTTGGGTCTCTGCGAGAGTCGCCTTTTCATGGGGCTCGTTGAGGGGATCGATGCAGCCAGGCGCTCCTTGGCGGGAGAAGACCTTGGCCAAGCCACGGACGAGGATGCATCGGCAAGAGTCGTGCGCGCGTGCGCGGAGCGCGGCATTCCGGTGTTGCTCATTCCGGAAGTGTTGTTGGAACACCTTCGTGGAATGGAAGGACCCCACGCCTACTACACCAGATTCAGGGGCCTGGCACGAAAGAACGAAGGGGTTCATTTCCACTCTTTACTAGAGGACTATCGTGCTCGGTCTCTCGAACATGAATTCGTCAGTCGCTTCCATCAAACCGACAGGGGGTACGCGGCCCTCGCGGAGTTGATCGCGGCGGAGCTCGACGACCGAGATCTCTTGTGCGCCAATCTCAACGGCCGCTGACCAAGAACTTCGCCACATCGACCACATGCCGCCCGATCGCCGTCTCGTCCGAGAGCACGATTCCGGCGAAGCCGCACCGCGCGACATCGTAGAGATGAACGACTTCGCTTCGGGTCGGCTCGGGGAAATGGGTCATATGCTCCAAGACCTGCCCAGCCAAGTAGCAGGGGCTGCCAAAGCTCGGGATCAGCGCGGAAAACTCGGCCTGGAGCCGCCCCAATTCCCCCAGCCCCGCCTGCGCCCCCAGATCACCGCGGCAGAGCCAAATCTCATCGAAGGCCGCGTCGATCTCCCGCGCATGCGGAAACGCTTCGGGACGCTCGAGCTTCGCGATCAGCCGATGGCCCTCGACGCGCGGGCGAAGCAACTCGACATCTCGCGCGCTGTGCACGAAAGAGAGCGCGTACTCAACGAAAGGTCGCCCGCCCGAGGCTTCGATCATCGACGCGTCGCGCTCCGAGACCGCATCGAAAGGGAGCGGATGCAGGGCGCGGTTGATCCCCTTCGCGGCGTCCAGGGGTCCGTTGCGAACCGTCCGGGTGACGATGCACTCGTCGCCAACCCGCTCGACCTCGAGCTCGACCCGCGCATCATTGAGAGAGAGCCGGTCGCCCCGCGTCGCGTGTCGAAAAAGCCCCGCGTGGGGGACCGGAATCGTGCCGGCGCACTCGGACCGATCCCCCAGAACGAGTTCGACCGACTCGGGCAGATGCATCATGGAGGGATAGCGCCCGATCCGCATCTTCGCTCCCTGCAGGTCGACGACGACGGGCACTGAGCGCCCCTCGGCCTCGAAGAGAGCCTCCAGCCGGTCCAGCCACCCGATCAGCCCTCCCACGTCGAGGTGCGAGCTGTTCAACCTAAAACGCTCCGCCACCGGCAGAATGCGGGCCAGGACCGCCGCCTCGGAGCTCGAGGGGCCGAGCGTGAACACCGCGGGCAGAGCTCCGCAGCCTCCTGCTGGGGTTGGGGACGCCGTCTCGAATACCATCGGCCAATGCTAGCCTACCGCCCCTCGCCCGCACTCCAGAGAAAGGGACCATTCCGATGACCCCCTCGATCCGAACCATCGTGCTCGGCTCGAGCCTCGTCGCGCTTGCCTCGGCCCTGGCATGGTTCACCTCGGGCGATCCGCGTGAGCCCGAGCTCGCCGTCAGGAAGCAAATCAGCGGCCCGAACGTCCTGATCGTGGTCGTGGACTCGATGCGAGCTGACCACCTGACCTGCTACGGCTATGACCGGGAGACGGCACCGGCGATCGACGCGCTCTCCCGCGATCCCGACAGCGTCGTCTTTCGCCGCCACTACGCGCAGGCCGGCTACACCCAGGCATCGACCGCCAGCCTTTTCAGCGGACTCTACGGCTTTCAGCACGGCGTCATCCGCGGCCCCTTGCTGCACAGGGTGCGGGCGCGGCCCCGTTTCTTCTTCATGCAGCAGCTCGACGACCAGATCGACACGATGGCCGAGCGCTTCCGGAGGATCGGCTACCGCACATTCGGCGTGGTCAAGGCCCTCCAGATCGGAGAGAAGGCGGGCTTCGCGCAAGGCTTCGACGAGTACCACGGCCCCAGCGAAATCGGCGGCGACGAGAGCCGTGCCCGCGCAACCCTAGCCCTCGCCTCCGCACCCGGTCCCTTCTTCGGCTATGTGCACCTCGCCGGCTCTCACCACCCTTTTCCGCCCAAGCAACGACACTCCGGCTTCATGCAGCGCTACGGAGATCCCGCCGCAACCGATTACGACGAGGCGGCGCGCATCGAAGCAGGCGTGGATTTCACGACGCCCGAAACCCAAGATGCGATCAACAAGGGCCGGCTCACGCCAGAGCCGGAAGACGTGGAGTTCCTCAACCTCGTCTACGACGCCGAGTTGCGACTCACCGACGACAATGTCGGCGCGATCATCGAAGGGCTCGCGGCCGATTCCCTCTACGACAACACGCTGCTCATCATCTCCGCCGACCACGGCGAGGAGCTGTACGATCACGATGGGTACGGACACGGTCACGCCCTGTGGGACGAAGTCATCCGCGTGCCCCTGATCGTGAAGTTCCCTCGCGGCAGGAAACCGGACGCGCTGCCCCGCCAGGTGACCAGGACCACCCGGGCGATCGACCTGATGCCCGCCCTGCTCGACTTCGTTGGTGACGATCCGAGCGACCCGCTTCCAGGCAGCAGAATCTTCTCCGCCAGGCCCGCCGATTTTGCGTACTCCGAGACATCCGATCGGTTGACCTTCGTACAAGGCAGCTACAAGCTGATCGACGATCGACGCAGCCCCCTGCTCTTCGACAT
>CAZFNT010000281.1:0-1337 GCA_964520315.1 uncultured Gemmatimonadota bacterium | reverse complement strand
GACATATCGACCGACCCCGGTGAGCAACTCGATCTCGCCGCCCAGAATCCGGCGCGGGTGCGAGCGATGCGCAACGCCTTCGCGCGCCTGATGCGCGACTACGCCGGCATCGGGCCCGGAGACGCACCAGTGATCGAGACGCAGTATTCCGATGAGGTGATCGAAGCGATGCAGAGGCGAGGGTACTTTCGCTGAGGGTCGGCGAAGGAATGCGGGTTAGGTTCGTTCCGCGTGGTCTTCTGTCGGTTCGCGCTCGCGACCGCCGAAGGTCTTGTCACCACCCGAGAACCCGAGACGGAGTCGCCCCAAATGTCTTGCACACCGAAAGTCGGCAAGTTCATCGCCCCTTTTCGTCTACCTGACGGGCCTATCCCCACTCAACCCCGCAACCTATACCCCACCTGCCGCACCGTAACCAAATAGCGCGGCCGGCTCGGATCCACCTCGACCTTGCGCCGCAAGCTCAAGACAAAATTGTCGACGGTGCGCTCCGATCCCTCGAAGCCCCAGCCCCAGACGCGATTCAGGATCTGCTCACGCGAAAAGGGGCGCCCCGGCGATCGCGCCAGCAGACAGAGCAGATCGAACTCCTTCGCCGATAGCGACACTTCCTCTCCCCGCAATTCCACCACGCGCTCGACCGGTTGTATCACCACCTCACCGAAGCGGATCGGCGGCTCCGAACGACGCCGACTCCGCTGCCGCCTGAGCAACACTTCGACCCGCGCCAAAAGCTCCGGCAGCTCGAAAGGCTTGGTCAGGTAGTCGTCCGCCCCGAGCTCGAGTCCCTCGACTTTGTTGCCGATCGTGTCTCTGGCCGAGAGGATCAGCACCGGCACCTCTTCGTGCTCCGCACGCAGCCGCTCCAGAATCTCCAGGCCGCTGTGCCCCGGCAGCATGATGTCGAGCACGATCAGATCGGGTCGAACATCGAAGGCCATCCGCATGCCCTCTTCCCCGTCGGCGGCGCTCAGACTGCGGTAGCCCTGGAGCTGAAAATTCATCGCCAGCCCGTTCCGAAGCGCCGGATCGTCCTCGATCACCAACACTGTTTCCGTGGAATCGCTCACGCTACCTCCCCATGTTCCTCCGCCACTGGAAAACGAGTCGTGAAAACCGATCCCAGGCCCCCAGCGCCGGCACTGACGGCGATCCGACCCCCATGCGCCACGACCACCGCCCGCGCGATCGCCAACCCCAGTCCCGCGCCGGAAGACCGCGCCCGCAACCGCGTGTCGACCCGATGGAAAGGCTGAAACACTTTTCTCCGCTCCGAGACCGGAATCCCGATCCCCCGATCCTCCACCTCGATCACCACCTCCTCGCCCTCGTCCCGG
>CAZFNT010000280.1:3402-5932 GCA_964520315.1 uncultured Gemmatimonadota bacterium | reverse complement strand
CATCTCGGCGGCCTCTTGGTCGGCTACGTCGCGGGGCCTACCGCGGTGGCGACGATCGGCGCCAATGCCCTGCTCGCGTCGACGGCCGTGTCGTTCGCCTTGTTGCCGCAAGTGGGGATTGTTGTTGTCATCGTGGCGTTCGCGCTGAGCAACGCCCTTGCTCTGGACGCGTCCATCGAGGATCTCAGAGATACTCGAAACTGGTCGGAGTTCCGTCTGAAGCGTCTGCTGGACGACCGTGTAGGCAAGGTGACCGGATTGCGTTCTTCAGGCATGCCCGACACCGCTACGCTCTTTCGGGGATGGAGTCATCTGGCGCAGGTGCGTGTCACCGATAGGGGCAAGCGTGAGGACGGGCACGCCGTCTTCTACAATTTCAAGCTTCAGTACCCGGTGCAGGCTCACTCGTTCCGGTGGCGGGCTGGAGATCCGGAAGAATCGCTTTCCTCGGCCGACCGGGTTCAGGTGCGCCACAGAATGTCGCGAAGGGGCGTCTATGCCGCGGTGCCGGAGGGGGGGCGCGCGGTGATCTGCGGCGTGGGTGCGGGCTCTCCTCTGCTCGAGTTCCCGACCGAGCTCCATCCTGGTATCGTCGCGGTCGAGCGAGATCCCTTGGTGGTGGAATACTTCTCGCGCATGCGGCCCGATCTGAACGGACAGGCCTTCGCGGATCTCACGGTGCTCGCGGGCGACGGGCGCAGGGTCATCGAGATGAGCGAGGAGCCGCTCGATGCGATCGTTCTCGAGTCGGCTCGCTTCCAGCCGCATCGGGTGATGAGCGCGGCGATGGAAACACAGTATCTCTATACCGAAGACGCCTTGCGAACCTATCTCGACAGGCTCGCCCCCGGCGGCGCGCTGGTAATTGAGTTCAATCGCATGCAGGCTCGGCCGACCGCGGAGTATCTGCCGACCCAGGCGCTCCAGGCTCTGAATCGTCTCGGTGTGCCTCATCGCACGGCCAACATCGATCTGAGCGATGCGGGACGGGTCTGCATTGTTGCTTCGCCTACCGGAGAAGGGTTGGAGGCGGCCTTCACCCGAATGACACGCGAGTGGAAGGGGCTGCACTGGCGTGAGTGGGAGCCGTCGTTCGGCGACGACCCGATCCACGAGTACCGCTTCACCGACGATCAGCCATTCTTCGCCTGGATCACTCTGGGGACCGATCAGCAAAGTACCCTGACGCGGATCGCATACCTGATCATTCTCGTCGGATCGATCGCGGCGGTGATCGTGGGGGTGCGCGCGAGATCCGCGGAGTGGAATCCGTGCGGCTACACTTTCTGTGTCGGGATCGGGCATATCGCCATTCAGATCGCGACATTCATCGCCTATCGCACCTACTTCGGCGACGAAGTACTGACGATCATGCGATTGATCAGCTACTTTCTTTTCTACGGGGCGGTGGGCAGCTTGTTGAGCGGCAGGCTGCGGCGGCTTCCAGGCGCTACGCCGCGCGTCGGGATCGTGGTGGCGGTGTTCGCCCTGCATTTCGCTCTGCTGCAAGCGATCCCCTTCTCCGAGGCGAATCTGCTGGTGCGCGAGCTTTGGGCCGCCTCGACCTTGCTGCCGGCCGGAGTGCTGATGGGCGTCTTCTTCCCCCTGGCGCTCGCTCGCGCGGGGTCCGGGTTCGTGGCCCGCGTCGTTCTGGTCGATGCCATCGGCACTTTCGTCGGCTACGGGCTGCTCTTTCCAACGTTGCTCGGCCACGGCACCGCGGCGCTCGCCGCGCTAGGAGCGGCGGCATACGGCGCGGCAGCCGGTCTCTATCGCACCGACCCAGAGTAGATCGCGCGGGAGTCGACGCGCAGTGAGTGGACCTAAGGGTCGGCTGGAGCTGATCGGGAAGAGGACGCATATCGCCTCCACGAACAATCAGATCGCCTTGAGCTTCCAGCGCCCTCGAAGAAACCATGTCGCCAGTATCGCCGCCTTGATCAGGGTCGTGATCGTGAGGGTCCACCAGACTCCGTTGACGCCCCATTCGAGCTCGAAACAGAAATAGTAGGCGAGAGGAATGCGTAGCGCCGAACCGGGAACGCTCACAGCCATCGGTGGAATGGTGTCGCCGGCTCCGCTGAACGCCCCTTCCAACACGATTTCGATGGCCATCGCCATCTGCGAGAGACCGAGGATGACCAGATAGTCGGTGGCAATCGCCAACACCTCGGGGTCGTCGCTGAACACCGACGCGATCGACTCCGGCACCACGATGAAGAGCACCGAGATCGCGAATGTGATCACGATCGCGGAGCCGACCGAACCCCATGCACATTTCGCGGCGCGCTCCGGTAGCTTGGCGCCGAGGTTTTGGCCGACCATCGTCGACGCCGCCATCGAGAAACCGAAGCAGGTCAGGAAAGAGAACGACTCCATTCGATTGCCGATCCCCATCGCGGCGGCAGCGCTCTCTCCATAGCTATGCACGATCTTGATCAGGAACCAGTAGACCGATACAAAAATGAAAGTCTGGCTCGCGATCGGCAGGCCGATGCGGGCGATCTTGAGCATGCTGCGGGCGTTGGGA
>CAZFNT010000280.1:0-3392 GCA_964520315.1 uncultured Gemmatimonadota bacterium | reverse complement strand
GTCGAGTAGGCGTCCGATGTCGTAGCCGAGCTTTCCGCGGAGCATGAGCGCGTGAATGGCGATCGCTCCACCGGCGACCGAAGCACCGGTAGCGATGCTCGCGCCGGTCACCCCCAATGCGGGGATCGGTCCCCAGCCGAAGATGAGCAGGGGGTCGAGCGCCATGTTGAAGAGGACGACACTGACGCCGACTTTCATCGGCGTGCGGGTGTCTCCCGAAGCGCGAAATGTGGCGTAGCCGACCTCGGCCATGAAGAAGAAGACGGCGCTGATGAAAAAGATGCGTAGGTAAGGGATCGCATGGACGAGCGTTGCCTCTCCGGTATCCATGAAGTGCAGCAGTGCGGGTGTTAGGCGAAAGCCGAGGGCCGAGAAGAGCAGACCGACGCCGAGCGCGAAGAGGACTCCCTGGCGGACATAATGTGTCACTGAGTCGATCTCGTCGGCGCCGATGTGCCGTGAGACCAGCGCGGTGACGCCGACGGTGATGATCGACATCGCGGCGAAGATCGTCCAGACCACGACCATCGACGAAGTGACGGCGTCTTGGGCGGTGGCGCCGAGCTTGCCGACCCAGAAGTAGTCGGTGCTAGAGAGGGCGAACTCCATCAGGTTGCCGAGCACGACCGGTAGCGCGAGCGAGAAGATGGTGCGGGTGATCGGGCCCGAAATGATATGGTCGCGGGTGTTCATTGGGGAAGAGTCGGTCGCTCGGTCGCTCGGTCGTCGTGGGCGGGAGGCCGAAGAGGTGTTATCCCTTCGCCGACTCTTGGATCCAGACGCCGATCTCTCTTGCGAATCGCTCCAGATCGCTCAGACCGGCCGTGGCTCCTTCATGTAGATACTCCGGCCGCATGCCGGCATAGCCGCGCACCACTATGTTGCGCAGGCCGACAGCGCGGCCGACGGCGTCGGCCAGCTTAGCTGATACGATGTCGGCATCGACCATCACAGTCCCTTTTCCGCGATTCGTAGCAGAAACGCGTCGCGCATTCGCTCGTACCACGGGCGATCGGTTTCGAGCGTGGCGATCGCCTGGGCCAGCCCAACGACCAGAGTCGCCGCGCGCGCGCTCATGAACGAAGACAGCGTCTCGAACGATCGCTTTGAGCAGCGGGTACCCGGCTTCGTCGAGATCGGACCCTTCCGCGGCGTCGCCTCGGGCGCGAGACCCGAATAGAACGGCGACCTCGATCTGCTCTTGCCCCCGCAGGGTCGCGCGAAGCTGCTTTTCGAAGCGCATGGCGAGATCATACCAAGCAAGAAGCCCCCAAGGTGTATTGGGGGCTTCTGTCGATGCCTTCGGAGCTCTCCGAGGAGAAGATGGCATCCCCGGCGGGAATCGAACCCGCGCTGCCGGCGTGAAAGGCCGGTGTCCTAACCACTAGACGACGGGGACATGGGGAGTAGACCCCAGAAAAGCAAGGCTAGCCTGAGGGTCGGGGCCTTGTCTACCAGTGATCGGCGCGACCGATGTTTCGATAAAGTCGCAAGTCTTTTCGGAGGACCGCACACTGGCGGGCGGGTAGCCGTCATTGCCGGCCAGGCATGCCCGAGGGTTCCGCTCCGGGCGAAGTTCCCGCCCTGCGAGGGGGGGACGATGGCGGGGAAGCTTCGCTCGCCCCACGCTGCCGACACGGCCTCCTCGCGTGGAGTGGTCCGGACCTCTCCGCACCCGAGGGATCTGTGTGCTTGCGCGGGTCCTCCGGGTCAGCGCCGCACCGGAAACCGCCTGTCGGCTCCGGTCCCCCGCGGTAGTCTTCGCGTCGGCAACGCCATGCACGATCCGAATTCAGCCCCGACCACCCCGCGCAGCTCCGAGCGCTCCCCTCTGGTCATGCTCGTGGCCGGTGCGCGCCCGAACTTCGTGAAGGTCGCGCCGGTGCAGAGGGCGCTCGCGCGGCGGGGGCGGCTGCGGACCTCGCTAGTGCACACGGGGCAACACCATGATCCTGAGATGTCGGAGGTCTTCTTCCGCGAGCTCGGCCTGCCGGAGCCCGATGCGCACCTGGGGATCGCCGGTGGAAGCCACGCGGAGCTGACCGCGCGCGTCATGATGGCGCTCGACCGCACGATCGAGGCGCTCCGACCGGATCTGGTCCTGGTGGTCGGCGACGTCGACTCGACCCTCGCGGCCGCCCTGGTCGCCTCGAAGCGGGGGGTGCCGCTGGCGCATGTCGAGGCCGGATTGCGCAGTCGCGACCGCACGATGCCCGAGGAGATCAACCGCGTATTGACCGATCGTATTTCCGATCTGCTCTTCGTGACCGAGGCGGACGCGGTCGATAATTTGGTGGCGGAAGGGGTTGCGCGCGAACGGATTGATCTCGTGGGCAACGTCATGATCGACACCCTCTTCGCTTGTCGAGAGCGGGTCGAGGGGCGGGCGCCTCCGCGGGCGGCGCGCGATCTCCTCGAAAGCGATTTCGCGCTCGCTACGCTCCATCGACCGGCCAATGTCGATGATCGCGAGAGACTGCGCGAGATATTGGTGGCGCTCGATGAGGTGGCGGAGCGGATTCCGATCGTCCTCCCACTGCACCCGCGCACCCGCCGGAGCATCGAGCGCTTCGGCTGGGGCGAGCGGATCGGCGACGGCGGCCCGCTGCGCCTGACCGAGCCGATGGGCTACCTCGACTTCTTGCATCTGATGCTGCGGGCGAAGCTCGTGCTGACCGACTCGGGCGGCATTCAGGAAGAGACCACGGCGATCGGCACCCCTTGCCTCACGATGCGCGAGAACACCGAGCGGCCGATCACGATCAACCAGGGCACCAATCGCCTGGTTGGCGGATCGCGCCCCAAGATCGTCGAGGCCGCGCTCGAGGCTCTGGCGGCGCCTCGCACCGACCTTTCGGCGCCTCCGCTCTGGGACGGCCGCGCCGCGGAACGGATCGCGGATGCAATCGAGCGCTATCTGCGCGGTCCCGAATGATATCGTCGCCCGCCTGAGCATGGCGGATGGGAGCGGGCGTGAAGCCCGGAAAGGCCCGAGTTGCTGCGTCGAAAGTTCCTGGAGCTCTGCGTTCATTTGGCCATCGAGGCACGCGGGCGCACCCTGGCGGTGGGTCTCGTGCTCACTCTTGTCGCCCTCGCGATTTCGACTCAGCTCGGTCTCAACTTCCAGTGGACCGAGATGCTCCCCGCCGATTCCCCCCTCGTCGTCGGGGTGGAGCGGGTCCACTCGGAGTTCAGCACCGGCAACTCCTATATCGTCGCGATCACCGCCCCCGACGCCGACGCTCTCGAAGCCGCCGTCGACGACGCCGCGCGCGCGATCGAGACGATCGACGAGCCGCTCAGGCAGGTCGTTCGCGGGATCGACGAGGAGTTCGCGCTCGATCATGGCCTCGGCACGCTGGGCGCATCCGATCTGCGCCGCGCCGAGCGGC
>CAZFNT010000279.1:0-5974 GCA_964520315.1 uncultured Gemmatimonadota bacterium | reverse complement strand
GTATCTCCCAGGGCGGCGGGTGTTCTGTGGATTCAATGCAACGGCATCCTCTCGAACTACTCGATCGACGACCGCTATTCCGATCTGCGCGACTTCATCCTCGCCCAGGGAGTGCAGCTCGATAGCTTCGACGCTGGCGATGTGGACGCGGGGGTTCTCGCCGGCTACAACGTGGTGATCGTCTCTCTCGCCTCCAATTGGAACGAGATCTTCACGGGGGCCGAGGCGGTGGCTTTCGAATCGTACGTGAGTGGTGGTGGTGGTCTCTACTTATGGGGCGACAATCCGAACACGCCGAACGAGAACATTCAGCCGATCGCCGACCACTTCGGACTGACCTTCGGCTCGGTCTTCGTCGAGGACGACTGCTTTACCACCGTGCCCTGGGTCGTTCCACCCAAGGACGCCAAGCTCTTGCTGCCGGGCAGTGTCTATGGGGGAGAGGGTTGGTTGAAGGATCTCTACCACAACTACTCGGGACGCTATGTCGAGCACGGGGCCGGGCGGGTGGCGGGACTCGGAGACGTCAACGCCTATTGCGATCGTTGGGGCCAGGAGGACAACACGGCGCTTCTGATGGGGGTGGGACGCTGGTTGGCGAATTGACGAGACTCCGCTAGAAGAGCCTCTCGAGGCGGTGTATTTGGCCGGCTTGTCTTCGCCTTCGGTCACCGAGAGCAGGGCGATCCTGAGATCTTCACCAAGGTCGTAGCTCGCGGGGCAGACCAAGTTGCCGATGTTCTCGATGCTGAGCAGCTCCGGTTAGTGCGAGAGGACGCGCTCCAGATGGTCGCGCGTCATGGCGGCGTCGAGGTGGCAGGCGCCGTGGCGGCGATCAGGGCGGTCTTTCCCGCTCCGGGCGAGCTGGCGATGTTCGGCGCCCGGATCCCCCGATCTCGAAGGATGGCGCGAACGCGCTCCGCGATGAGGTCGTTCTGTTCGAGCACACGGCGGCGCAGTTCGACTCTGCTGTTGACGGGCTTCATGCTCTACCTCCACGGCGATGATCTCGAGCTCCATCCCCCTGCTCCTGCCACACACTATCCATCCGCGATCGTCCCACAAACCCTGGACAGTGAGTTCGGGTAGAGGTGATTGCGCTGGAGGTGCTCGATGGTCGGTAATGCGGCGATCGATGCGGCGCCGATCAATTCCCGCTGAGCGTCAACCGCTCCCCATGAGGAATCCCGCCGAGCCGCTCGGCGAAATCGAACTCGCTGCCCGAAGGCACGCGCACCCGTGTCGAGCGTCGCGGCGGTGTCATTCGGCGCAGCAGATGCGGATTCAGCTCCTGGATCTCCCGCTCGGTCGTCGCCGCGCAGACCGCGAGCGTTCGGAAACCCACCTGCCCCCGCACCACGACTTCGCCGGCCTGCTCCGGTGGAACCGTCCTCGGCACCAGCCCCCATGCTTCGGGGTGGCGCGCCAGAATCGCCGCGGCGTAGAACTGGGGCACGTAGTTCCTAGTCTCGCGCGGCAGATCGAGCAGCCAGTAGTTCCGCGAGTGGGCCCTTTCGATCGCCTGTTTCACGCGTGTAGCCCCGCAGTTGTAGGCGGCCAGCGCCAGGGGCCAGGAGCGAAAGCGCTCGTGCAGGTCGCGCAGATGTCGTGCCGCCGCATGCGTCGATCTCTCCGGGTTGCGGCGTTCGTCGATGAACTCCCCGATCTCGAGCCCGTAGAGCGAGCCGGTCGATCGGATGAACTGCCACAACCCGACGGCCTCGGCATGACTCACGGCATTCGGCCGCATGCCACTTTCGATGATCGGCAACCAGGCGAGCTGAGTCGGCACCCCTTCGGAGGCGAGAATCCGTGTCATCATCGGTAGATAGCGGCCGCTCCTGCCCAGGCTCCGCTCGAACGAATGCCGCCGCGGTCCCGAGAAGAGCGCCAGATAGTGGTCTACCCGCGAGTTGCGGGCGATCCGCAGCTCCGACCCGTCGATCGGCATCAGAACGCGATCCCAATCGTAGCTCGGCAGCGGCTCCCGCACTTTCGGCGCCAGGCGTGCGACTAGCTCGGGGCTCGCGTTCGGTTCGATGAAGCGCATGCGGAGGCCGACTTCTTCGGCGAGCATCTCGTAGCTGAGCGCAATCAGCGTATCTACCTTGGCGTCGAGGACGGTGTATTTCAGCAGTTCCGCCGTCTCGTCGAGTCGGCGGTACGCCTGGTCCCAGGACCGCGCATCGAGACTCGCGAGGCTCTTTTCGTATGCGGCGAAGGCCATCTCGAGCACGCGCACCGATGTGCTCTCGCGCAGTCTCTTCGACTCCTCGCGCACCTCGGGCGGAGCGGCGCGACGTATCACATCGCTCGACGGATAGCGCGACCCGAGCGTGGCGCAGGAGGCCACGAGCAGTGCGATCGGGAGAGCAAGGGCGCTTCGAACGTAGTCAGACATCAGGTCACAGAATCCTCGATGCGTTCGCCCCGCTCCAGATACTTGTAACATCGGGTCGCCGGCGTCTCAAGCATGAGTTCCCGGGGGGACCACGCCGAGCCGCGTTGACACCGCATTCACCCTTTCCGTATGTTGGCTTCGCTAATCGTTCGACCATTCGTCATTCACCCGGCGGTTCAGAAGATCCATGGCGCACAAGCGTTCGACCGGCTTGCTCCCGCTCGCGGCCATCGTGCCTCTGCTCGCCCTGGGCTGCGCCTCTCGCGCGAAGCAGACCCAACCCGCGACCAGAGACAACCTGGCCCTTATGGATGAGACGGTCTCCCGCGCCTCGGAAGAGCTGCTCTCGACCCTCCCCGCGCGGCCCGAGGGCGAGCTCCTCGTATGCGCGGCCGACAACCACCCGCACGCACGCTACCTGCAGGATTCGCTCTTGCGCACACTGCTCGACCGGCAAGGGCGGGCCAGGGTCTGCGAGACCGAGTCGGGACCGGAGCCCCACCAGGGCTGGGGGCTTTCGCTAGAGCTACTGGAGCTGCGGCTCCGCTACGAAACGCTCGGGGGTTTCTGGGGCGGCGGCAAGACCCGACGCGAGGCGGCGGTGGAGTTTTCGGCGACCTTGAGCGATTCTCTGGGCGAGGTGCGGCTGGCGCGGCGACACTCGGCCGCGCTCGACGACACCGTCGCCACCCGCTCGCTCGACGAACTCGAGCGCGGTCCCTTTCATCCGACCCGTGCCGGTGATTCGGCCCCCGGCCTACTGGAGCCGGTCATCGCTGCGGCGGTGGCGGTCGGCATGTCCTACCTCCTGATCGGCTCTCACACCGAATGACTCCTTCGATCCCCTCGATCCGCCGTATCACGGCACTCGTCGCCGCTCTCACCCTCATCGGCTGCGCGGGCCGCTCGGCTCGTCTGCGCGGCTCCGACGAGCAGTTCTATCGGGCCCAGCTCCTTTTGGAGGACGGGCATACCCTTGAAGCGATAGAGGCGTTCGAGCAGCTCCGCACCGCCTACCCGGGCTCTCGCTATCTCGACGCCGCCATTTTCGGGATCGCCCGCGCCCACTTCGAACGTGGCGACCACATCGTCGCCGCCACCCACTTCGAGCGGGTGGTGCGTGATTTTCCGAGCTCGATCTATCGCTCCGGCTCCCGCTTCAACCTGGCTCGCTGTTACGACGAGGTTTCTCTGCCCGCCCTCCTCGACCAGCGCTATACGATCCTCGCGGTCGAGCAGTACTCCCTCTATCTGGTCGAGTTCCCCGAAGCCAACGACTACGACGAAGCCTTCGAGCGCCTCGAATCGCTGCGCGCGCGCCTGGCCGAGAAAGAGATCCTCACCGGCGAGTTCTACAACCGCCGCGAGAAGTACGATGCAGCCCTGCTCTTCCTCGAAGAGGCTCTGGACCGCTATGGCGACACTCCTCTCGCCGACCGCGGCGACCTCGCGAGAGCCGAGGCTCTGATCGGCGTCGGGCGGGCGGATGAAGCGCGTGCCCTCTTGCGATCCTTGAGCGAGCGTGCCGCCGCCCCGGAGTTCCGCGTCGAGGCGATCGAACGCCTGCGCGAGCTGGACTCCGATCCCGAGCCCCTTTCCCAGGATACCGCCGGGTGAGTCTCGCTCCGTGGGTCGCCCTCCTCGGCGGCACCTTCGATCCTATCCATCTCGGCCACCTGCGCATCGCGGCCGCCGCTCTCGACCACCCCGGCGTCCACGAGGTGCGGCTCCTGCCCGCGATTCACCCTCCCCACAAGCCACACGGCGCTCACGCCACCTTCGAGCACCGAGTCGCCATGTGCCGCATCGCCTGCGCCGAAGCACCGAAGGTCTCAGTATGGGAGTTGGAGAGCGAGCTCGAAAGCCCCTGCTACACGATCGACACTCTCGACCAGGCGGCCGCTCGGCTCGCCCCCAAGACCCCCGTCTTCGTCATGGGGGCCGACAGCCTCATCGATTTGCCGAGTTGGCACCGACCCGACGAGCTCCTCGAGAGCTATGCCCTCTTGGTGGTCCGCCGCCCCGGCTTCGATCTCGCCCGGGTGCCGGCCTCGACCCTCTCGATGGTCCACATACTGGAGATGAACGAGAGCGCACTCTCCTCTACCCTGGCAAGGAACCTGGCGCACGGGCGGGGGAACGCCTCCGTACCGGCCGGCGTAGACCGCTACATCCACGACCATCACCTATACCGCCCCAGAGCCGCTCAGTGATCCGATTGGCCAGGCATATCGCGCACCTCCTGACCCTGCCCCTTCTATGGGGCTGCGGCTCGGCCATCTCTTCCGCGCCGCGAGCTCCCATGCCGCCCGGGCCCGATTTCGCCGGCGCCGAGACCTTCGGCATGTACTCCACGGCCGTCCTCTTGCAGCGCGAGGGCAAGACCACCGAGGCGATCGACCTGCTCGAGACCCTCACCGCCTTCGGCGATCCGCGTGCCGCCGAAGCCCACGTTCTTCTCGCCCGGCTCTATGGAAGAGCGGGCAAAGGGGAGCGAGCCCTGGAGAGGATCGAGATCGCTACCACCCTCGATCCCGAGAACGCCGAAGCTCATCGTCTCGGCGGCGACCTGCTCTTCAGCATGAACCGGGGCGACGATGCGGCCGCCGCGTATCGCCGAGCGCTGGAGCTCGACCCCGACGACGCGTCGACACACGTGCGACTGGCCGACCTGTTGGTCAATCTCAGCGAGAGCGAAGCGGCCCTGGCCCAGCTCGAGATCGCCGAGAACCGCGGCGGTTTCTCCCCCGAGATCGCCCGCCGCCGCGCCGAGCTCTTGGCGTTGATCCACGGTCCCGCGACCGCCGCCGACTATCTCGAGCCGATCCCGGTCGCTCCCCACCCGGTGCTCGCCCTCTTCAGGGCCGCTCAGCTCACCACCCTCGATCGCGGCGATGAGGCCATGGCCGTCCTGCGCGAGATCGTGACCGATCCGAACGCCGGCCACCGCGCCCACGACGATCTGGCGGGGCTCTATCTCGCCCAAGGCGCCGCGGATTCGGCCGTCGTCCACTTCGAGATCGCCGCCCAGCTCGCTCCCAAACGCCCGGGCATCCGCCTGCGCCTCGCCATGGCCCTCGCCGAAGCCGAGCGCCCCGACGAAGCCCACGTGATCCTCACCGATCTGGTCGGCCGGCATCCCGACCACGTGCGCTACCGATCGGCCCTCGGCGCCCTCGCGGCGGAGCTCGACAAACTCGACGAATCGAAGCATCACTTCCGCGAGATTGTCCGCCGGCATCCGAAGAACGTAGAAGCCTGGATCGGCCTCGCGGCGCTGGAGGGCATGCGATCGATCCCGGGCATCGCCGTTCTCGAGCGGGCGATCGCGCTCAATCCCGACTCGGCCCATCTCGTCTTCCTGCTCGGCGCCGCCGTGCGCCAGAAGGACCACTTCGATCGAGGCGAGAAGCTCGTCCGAGGCATCGGACGCGAGGGTCGATCTTCGGGTGGACGAACGCGCACCACCCAAAGCTTACGACGAGGCGGATTTGCAATGGGAAGTGACCGTGACGTTCGTCGCGCACATCGACGAAGCGCTGAACTACAAGTTCACTGGTTCGATTCTGATAG
>CAZFNT010000278.1:0-5980 GCA_964520315.1 uncultured Gemmatimonadota bacterium | reverse complement strand
AAGCCTTGTGTTGCAGTCGATCTGGGGTCACGAAGACCACCAGGCCCAGGTCCCAGGACAAGTCGCCGAGAATCCGCTCCGCCCATCGGCCCCGGGTGCGGGTGCAACGTTCCACCGCCGCGCAATAGGCGGGCAGTGACTCCTCGCCACCTCCCGGCCAGGACGCATCGATCTCGTACTCGCCGAGCTCTCGCCGCAGCTCATCATGAAGCGCCGGCGGCTCGAAAAACCGACTCGATACGCCTGGAGCGAGCATGCCCGCGATAGAAACGCCCCGCCCCGGCTCGGCCGGGTAGAGCGCCGGGAAGTTCACAACCACGGCCTTCCGTCCGACCGCCTCTACCCGCCGCCAGATCGGGTCGACCGGCCAACGCGAGAGATCGACGATCCGCTTGCGATATCGACCCGGCTCCAGCTCGAAGAAATCGAAGACGCCGTGGCGCCCCGGGTTCACTCCGGTGGCGAAAGTGGTCCACGAGGGGGCCGTGACCGGCGGAAAAGTGGCACGCAAAACGCCGCGCCGGCTCGAGTCGAGCAACGCTTTCAGATTCGGCAAATGGCCGCCGCCGGTGAGCGGCTCGATGAGTTTCCACGTGGCCCCATCGAGGCCGATCACCAGAACTTTGCGGCGTCCCGGCATCGCTGGAATCTCGTCGTCAATCCCGCTTGGCGAAGCGCAAGATCGCCTCGAACTGGCTTGCTCCGTCCAGGCCGGCCTGCTCCATGACGCGGTGCCCTTGCCCACTGCCCAAGAAGCGCCCTTTGCGGAAGGGATGCAGCGTCGCCGCGCGCCCCCGCTCCGAACTGACCCAACGGAACATCGTCGGCATCGTGAAATCGGTGATGCCGATCGCTTGAGCGGCGAGTGCCGAAGGGAAGATCGTCTCTCTCTCGTCGGCTGGGAGCAGGTCGAAAAGCTCGGCGCTCGCCACATAAAAAGCGTTTAGGTCTACTCCGGCATCGAGGAGCTTCGGCAGGGCATCCTGCAGAAACGCGTAAGCTACCGCGCTGCCCTGCAGAACCACCGTGGCGTCGCCCGCACCTTGGGCGCGGCGGAGCGCATAGACCCCCTTCGATGCCGCGCCCACATCCGGCAACCCGAGCGCCGCGCGATCGAGGATCGGTTCCGAGGGTCGAGTGACGAATGGAGCAATGACGGCCGGACGGCTGATCAGCGCCGCGGTCACCAGTGACCAGACCTCGGCCGGATCCCAGGGAGTGAGCACGATCGCCGTCCCCTTGGGGAAGTTCTCCTGCAAGACCTGCAACGCCTGCGGGTCGGCGTGCGTCGGCCCGTCCTCTCCGGTCTTGAGCCCCGCGTGCGCGCAGACCAAGAAGAAGGGGTGGTAGGGACCCGGCGCCAGCTCCTGCTTCGCCTGGTTGCCGATCGCGTGCAGTCGCGCCGCGATATGCCCGAGCGGAGCGATGAACGCCCCGTACGACGACCCGGCGCCGACGTTATGACCGAAGCTGGAGATCCCCGAGAGGATTCCGCACATGGCGTCTTCGCAGATCCCACCGATCGAGAGCAATCGCGCTTGCGGGTTCGCCCGCCCGTTCCAGTAGCCCGCGGGGAAGCCCTCGGCCGACATCGAAATGCTGGTCGAACCCAGCAGATCCGCCGCGGCCGCGAGAATCGCTCCCCCGCTCTTCTTGTTGTACCAGGAGAGAACCTTCCCCAGCTCCCCGCGCAGTGTCGTGCTGCCGCCAGGTTCCAGCGCGAGCTCGTCAGGTACGCGATCGGCATGGTCTCGCGCCGACGAGAAGATCGCCTCCACGTCGGGCGCGCCCTCGCGCGGCACCCGCGCCGCCCCTTCGAGCCGCTCAAGGCTCCCGCGGAGTTGAGCGGCGAGGAAGCCACACATCTCAGGGCGAGCCCTTTCGATTGCCTGCCTGAAACCGCTCAAGGTCGTCCAGAAGCAGCTCTCCATCTGGTCGCCGACCTGATCGAGGCGGCAGCTTCTGTTGTTTGTGTCGCATGGTGGCAGCGAGAGCTCCCCGACCGCCTCGATCAAGGGGGCGAGCGTGCGGTGGAACTTGTCGGAGCAGAGCGCGTGCCCCGCGCCGTGCGACTTCCGCCCCTCTATGCCGTACTGCCAACCCTTCACGGTTCGATAAACGATCGCGGTCGGCTGCCCATTGCCAATCGCCAACGCGCGCCGCTGCGCCGCAACCACTTGTTGGAAGTCGTGGCCATCCGGAACGAAGACGACGTTCCAATCGTGTAGCCACGCCAGCTCCATCGGATCCCATTGCACATAATCCCCCGGCCGGTCACCGTCGCGACAGACCCGATCGGAGTCGATCGACGCCTGATTCCAATCGATGTGCATGAAGGCGTTGCCGAGCGACGAGGTTCCAGCCGCGGCCATCGCCTCGGCGACCCGCCCTGGTGTCATGCCGCCCTCGCCCTCGACGATGTGTAGCTTCGGCCCGTCGATGCCGTAACGATCCGCGGCTCCGAAAGCCAGACCCAACGACGACGCGACGCCCACACCCGACGCGCCGGTGGAGAGCCGCAAGAAAGGTGTCGCCGGAGTCGGATGCCCGTCGAGCGGCTTCGTGCCGAACTGGCTGAAGAGTGGCGAGGATGTCACGGGGTTGCGCCGAAAACCGATCAGGTCTTCCAGGCGAAGCTGCAGCTTGGTGTCGCCGGGCAGGAGCGAGGGGTCGGCGATTCGGGCAACTTCGTTTCTCAGCGCCCACATGGCATAGAGCCCCAGCGCCTTGTGCCCCGCCGCGTACGAGATCATGTCGGCGTCCAATCGCTCCGGATCGCTCAGATCATAGGCCATCGTGTCGAAAAGGAGCGCAGCCACGAAGCGGCCCGATGAGATCGAGCCGCCCGGGTGCCCCGATTGCGGCACGAAATTGAACATCGTTCCGCAAAGAGAACGATAGATGAGGTCGAAGTCCTCGTAGAAGGCGAGCTCCTTGTCGCCTAACGGCGCGCCGCCCCGCGAGAGCTCTTCTCCGATGTCGATGTACGTACCCCGCCTCGGTCCAAAGTGCATGCTCATCTCTTTCTCCAGATCATCAGTACAGGTATTGGCCACCGGCGACGAATTTCTCGAACCCGGCCGCATCATTCGCGGCGGCGGCGATCCGGCGAAGCGCCTCTTCGAGATCATCGAGCCCCGTCGCTATCGAGAGCCTCAAGAAGTGTTTCCCTTCCGTTCCGATGCGGCCGAACGACTTGCGGTCCATCGTCGCCACCTGATAGCGGAACAACAGGAACATCTGAAAAAGGGTGGCAGGACTCGTCATGCGGCGCACTTCGGCGGAAAGGCGCCCGCAAGCGTCGATCGCTCCGATCCTCTCACACAGACCGCCGATATTCGGGAAGACATAGAAGGCCCCCCGCGGAAGCTGACAAGTGATGCCCTCTATGCGGTTCAACCCACCGACGACGACGTCGCGACGCTTCTGAAATGCCGCCGACATCTCTGCGAGAATCGGCTTCGAAAGGGGGGATTCGATCGCCTCGCGCGCGCCCTCTTGATTATAGGCGGGCAAACACGAGAAGTAGTTGATGTTCAGGTTCTTGAACACCTGGGCTTCCTCGACAGTCGGGAACGCCGCCCAGCCGACTCGACCGCCGGTCCAGCAGTAGCTCTTCGACACACCCGAGACGATAATCGTTCGCTGCGCCATGCCGGGGAGCGATGCTATAGAGCAGTGCTCGGCCCCGTCGAAGAGGATGTCTTCGTACACCTCGTCGGAGTAGACGCGGGCATCGGCGGGCGCCTTCTCTCGGATAACCTCGGCGATCCCTTCGAGCTGCTCCCGCGTGGCCACGCCCCCGGTGGGATTGGACGGGAAGTTCACGTAGATCAACCGCGTGCGCTCACTGATCAAGGGCGCCAGCTCATCACCGGTGAAGCTGAACCCCTTCGTCTCATCGAGGTGCAAGGGCACGGGGCGGGCGCCGACGTAATCTATGAAGCTCTCGTAGATCGGGAAGCCGGGCGAGGGGTAGATGATCTCGTCGCCTGGATTGGTATAGGTCTGCTGGCAAAGACCGATCGGAGGCTTCGCTCCGGGAAAGCAAACCACCCGCTCGGGCGTGACCTCGATTCCCCGGGTACGGGTGAGATGCTCCGCCAATGCAACGCGCAAAGCGACAATGCCTTGCGGATCGTTGTAGTGGGTGTTGTCGGCATCGAGCTGCCGCTTCACCTCGGCTCGAATGTGCTCTGGCACGGCGAAATCGGGCTCACCGAGGTTGCACTTGATGACGCGGTCCCCGGCGTCTTCGATCGATCTGATGTAGGGACCGATCTTGAATGCGTTCTCGGTGTCGATTCGGAGCACGCGGTCGGCGAAGAGGGGCATTGGAACCTCGTCGGGTAGCCGGGAGCCGGTCGCAGGCAGGCTCCGGGGTGTTCAGCTTCAGTCGAAGGAGCCCGCCGGACCACGATCGTCACGGGTCGCGTATCGGGCGCGGCTCCGCCCTGCCGGCGCGCCTATGGCAACAGGCTATAGGGGGATCAGCCGAGATGCAAGTCCGCTCTCGACAACGCGGCGGGCTACGCCGAAGAGCCGGCGATCGGCCGCTTCCGCTCCGCTTCGCTCGGGTTGATCAACGCCGCGAGCGCATGCCCGAAGCGCTTTCTCGTCTGAGAAGCCAGCCACCAACCGACCTGTGCCCGATTGGCCACGGGGTGAGCGAGCAAGTTGTACTTGTAGTTGGCCCGAAAATGGCACGAGCAGCTACGGCATTCCGGAAAGCCCTCGCCTCCGAGCAGCCGTTCGCGGTATTCCGTCGCCGACTTCAGCCAGCTCTCGTAGATATCCTCGTCGAGAATGCTGTGCGTGCCCGGCAAGAACACACAGGGCGTGATGATGCCGTCCTCGTCGACCGTGATCTCTTGAAAAGGAATCGCGCACTTGAATTCGTTCATCACTTCCGTCGCGAAAAATCTGTTGGTGCCGGCGCAACTGTAGTACTCCTCGAGGAACTCCTCGAGATACCCCAGGTTGTTCGACACCCCCATGCTCCGTGCCAGATCGGCATAGTCGTGCAGCTTCTTCCGCAACCCCGGAGCATTGGCTCGCATCTCCTCGCTCAGTCCGTCTTTCATCTCGACCGCATCGAGAAACGGGTAGTTCGACGCGAAAATCAGTGGCTGAAACGCCAGCGTGCAGCCGGTCTCCCTGGCCAGTCGCAACAATGACGTTACATTCGACAGATCGACGCGAAGCACGCCAAAGAGCTCGACCGGATTCCGGCGCCGAGGATCGCTGATGTACTCCCGTATCTTGGCGAAAGTGCCTGCCTTGCCGCGTATCTCGTCGTGCTCTTCTGCGATGCCCGAATCGACCGAGATCGAGATGATCTCCACCGCGCCCTCGAGCAAGCGAAACTGATCGTCGCTCAGATTCGCCAGCTTCGTACCGTTCGACGCGATCCGCACCCTCTTTCCGACCTCACGACAGTATTCGAACATCGCCCAAAGGTCTTTGTTGAGAAATGGCTCGCCACCAGAGAGGAAGAGCGGCACATCGAATCGCACCCCCACATCGATCAAACGGCGCAGCGTCACCTCGTCCATGTTCTTGCCGGCGACCGTTTCCGACTTCTCACAGAAACCGCACTTCAAATTGCAGAGCCCCGTGATGTTGGCCGCGATCGCGAGCGGGCTCGGCCGCGCCGCCCAGTAGTTCCCGCGGATTCTCATGACTTGGTCGAAGGCTCGTGTTTTCATGTTCTGGTTCCTTGCCCCTGCAGTGTGGGACCTTTCTCACAGATAGCCCAGCTCCTGGAGCTGCTCGGCCGGCGTCACCGCCTGCTCGGGCAGCCGGAGCCCGTTCATCGTCACGCCCGATGAGATCGGGTGAAGGCCAATGGGTGTCGCCGCATGCCACGGGGCCGACGAAGGCGCCGGGTGGATCGACACCTCGGCCCCGCCCGCGACAAGCCCGGCGGCCGGGGCACCCAGCGGAACGATATGGAGAGAGCTCGAGCGCATAGGGTCGG